>CAZOWH010000100.1:0-7475 GCA_964583425.1 uncultured Lachnospiraceae bacterium | reverse complement strand
CGGAGATTACCAATTTAGCTCCCAAGAAGGGCGAGCCGATTCTGTATTATAAGCTGCAATCGGTATTCAATGTTGAAAGAAGCGCGTATATTCCCGTCCTTGAACATAAGACCTTACTTCGTGAGTTGCTTACTGCAGAAGAAGCTAAGTCATTGAAAGAAGGTGACGGCTTTATTACACTTTCTGAAGCCGAGCAGCAAGAAATTGAATATATTCTATCGCAGAAGCAATAAGGCTTTTTTGTCTGCTGTGCCGTAAATATAGAGGGCTGACAGTTCTTTTCTGTCAGCCCTCTATGCCTTTATGCCGTTTTTCAAGCGCCCCGACTGCGAAGGTGTCCGCAGGCTGCGGAAGCGGATGTCCTTGCATTCCGACCGCGTAAGGATCAGCTTAAAGCGATGGTAAATTGCCGTGAGATTCTCGCCTCTCCCTCTTGGAATATCCACTCGCAGGTCCTGCTTTACTTCATCTTGGCAAGTATGGCTATCATACACGGCGGCAACAGGATGGTTGGCTTAGAGCTCCGGGGGCAGTTGTATGACTCCACTACCGTCTGCAGACACCATCACCCGCGCTATCCGCAGTCTGCGCAAGGCGGGTTGCAGAGCACCCCACACAGCCATCGGGGCTTGCGCGTCGGATACTTGTCCCCCACCGCGACCGCAAAGGAGCCCCCCCTCGAAGCACCTGCTTTATGGTAAATAGCGATAACGAAGGAATATCCGTCAATTCAGATATACTATCGGGAAGCACAAACTCAAGGCTTCCTCCGGGAGGGAGGCTCTTGCTACCCCCGTTAGTATTTCAAAAAAGGCTCTTGAGGCTTGAAGGCATCAAATCTCCTTTGCCATTTCAAAAGCAGCACGAAATATCAGGTTGACTATGGCTGGCAGATCACATCAAATTCTTGCCAGAACTCCTTGGTGGCACGCTCATAAGCTTCCTTTTCCACGCAATAGCTAAGACCGTGGCGCGCACCGGGTACGATCAGAAGACGCTTAGGCGCCTTACACGCCTGATAATTTTCGTACGTCATTTCCACAGGCACAAAGCGATCTGCTGCGCCGTGGATAAACAGCACCGGCGTTTGATTGTTTTCAAGCGCTTGCAGGGTTGAAAACTCCTTGGGGCCGGAGCCGATTCGTTTTTTACATACGGCGTTTACGATATTCCCCCGAATACCGTAGCTGAGATGTAAATTGTTTTTTACAACATGCTTCCAAATGGCATGGGGAGAGGTAAAGCCACAATCTGCGATAATACCGCGCACATTTTTCGGCAGGTTCAGCTCCGATGCCATCAAAACAGTGCTGGCACCCATAGACACACCGCACAAATAAACTGGAAGCGCACTTTCTGTTTTATCATTGACCCAATGGATCCAATCCACGCAATCATAACGCTCCATTAAACCAAAGGTCATATATTCGCCACTGCTGTTGTTTTGACCTCTTTGCTCAGCATAAAGAACACTGCAACCGTTCTCATGCCAGAACTGTGATATCACACCAAAGTCCTTTGACCACCCCGAGCGCCAGCCGTGCATGGCTACGATCACACGCTCCGCATTTTCACACGGATACCAATGACCGATCAAGGTTTCGCCGTCACGACTGATCAGCTCGACAGTCTCCTGTACGTTTTCCTCCAGCTCCTTTGCTTTTTCATGCAGCAAGGCTGCAACCTCCTTCACCGCCGGAGCCCCCGCCATTTTTCTTTTCATTTTGCTTACCGCCTTGGGTTCATTGCGATCGATAGCAGTACGGAGCAAAACATCAGAAACATAGCCGGATATTAAGATAGCTGCGGAGATTCCGGCAACAGCCACACCGGCACCGATCAAAGCCTTCTTCTTATTTGTCATCGAAATTTCCTCTCTTTCCTTTTTTAAAGGTTCAAGATTTTCATAAACGTATCACCTGTAATGGTCTCATGCTCATAGAGGTACTGTGCCAGCTGGTCCAGCTTCGATCTGTTTTCCAGCAAAATATTTTTTGCTTTTTCATATTGTGCCCTTACCAGCTCTACGACCTGGCGATCCACTGCCGCTTGTGTTTCCGCAGAGCAGGCAAGCGCCGTATCACCTCCCAAGTATTGATTGGTAACGGTTTCCAAAGCAACCATGCCAAACTCCTCGCTCATACCAAATCGGGTGATCATGGCACGTGCCAGCTTGGTTGCCTGCTCAATATCGTTGGATGCCCCCGTCGTGATACTCCCTGTTGCGATCTCCTCCGCCGCGCGGCCGCCCGTGTAAGTCGCGATCTTGTTTTCGATCTCCGCCTTACTCATCAGATAGTGGTTATCCCCCTCCACCTGCATAGTATAACCGAGAGCGCCCGAGGTGCGCGGAATGATAGTGATCTTTTGTACAGGAGCTGAATTCGTCTGCTTTGCCGCAACCAACGCATGGCCGATCTCGTGATACGCCACAACCATTTTTTCTTTATCGGTCAGGATCGAATTTTTCTTCTGATAGCCTGCGATCACGACCTCAATGCTTTCTTCAAAATCCGCTTGCGATGCAGCTTTTCTGCCATGCCGCACGGCACGCAACGCAGCCTCATTGACGATGTTGGCAAGCTCTGCGCCGGAGGCACCCGATGCCATACGGGCAATATGCGCAAAATCGATGCTCGGCTCGACCTTGATCTTTCTTGCGTGAACACGTAAGATCTCCTCTCGCCCCTTGAAATCGGGCAGCTCCACCGGCACACGGCGGTCAAAGCGTCCGGGGCGCGTGAGAGCCGCATCCAGTGTTTCGGGGCGATTTGTAGCCGCCAAAATAACCACACCGGTATTTCCCTCAAAGCCATCCATTTCGGTGAGCAGCTGGTTGAGGGTCTGTTCCCTTTCATCGTGCCCGCCTACACTGCTGTCACGTTTTTTGCCGATGGCATCGATCTCATCGATAAAAACGATACAGGGCGCCTTTTCTTTTGCCTGCTTGAACAGATCGCGCACCTTGGAGGCGCCCATACCCACAAACATTTCCACAAATTCCGAGCCGGACATAGAGAAAAAGGGTACATTTGCCTCACCCGCAACCGCCTTAGCGAGCATAGTCTTACCTGTGCCGGGAGGGCCAACCAGCAGGATACCCTTGGGCATGGAAGCGCCGATCTCGCGATATTTCTGGGGGTTGTGGAGGTAATCCACGATCTCGGCAAGGCTTTCCTTTGCCTCGTCCTCACCCGCCACGTCCGCAAATTTAATACCGTTAGAGGACTGCACATAGACCTTGGCATTGCTCTTGCCCATATTGAACATCATGGCATTTGAGCCGCCCATCTTTTTGGTCATGTGACGGGAAAGCAGTTGACCGAGAATAATAAACATGACCATAGGCAGCACCCAGCTGACAAGAAAGCTTGTAAGAGGAGAAGCCTCCTCAATGATCTCGCTTGAGAAATTCACTCCCGAGGCGTAGAGGCGCTCAGTGAGAAGCGGATCGTTCATAAGTCCCGTTTTATAGACCTGCTTTTCTTCCTTGTCGGTAAAAAGGATCTGATTATCCTGCACCTGCACGCTGCCTATCTCGCCGTTTACCGTCATGCTGATAAATGTGCCGTAATCCACTTCCTTGATCTGCATTTTTGCGATCCACGGAATGAGGACCAGATTGAACAGCAATAACCCGATCAGCACTGCAATGTAAAATATTACGATCGATTTTTTGGGTCTTCTTTTCACTTCGTTCATTTTTCAAGGTCTCCTTTTAACTGTTGTATGAATGTCCGCTTGCTTTAATCGTCGTTTTCTCTGTCCGCGCGTGGCGTATCCTTCTTTTTCTTCTTTTTCATGCTTTGCCACTTGTTCTTGGCATTGGTATGCCATTCACGCAGCACACCCAAGGTTTTTTCGTCATTTGGGAAAAAAACGACGCAGCAGCACGATGGCAATAGCTGTTGTCACAATTTTTTCGGGTGTGATGGGAATCCATCAGAAACGCCAGATAGGCACCGGCTACCGTGCTCATCCATTCGATCTCACGCCAAATACCAAAGCCCAGCATGATGTAAGCCCAGCCATTGGTGATCAGCCACGCAATAAAAAAGCACAGCAAAAAGCGTGGATTCAGTACCAGCGCGATCATTTTTCGCAGCCAGTTTTTGAAACGCGTTCGGCGTGTAAGCCTTTGCTCCGACATAGATTCTCCTCTTATTGATCTGTATCACCCGCAAGAGAACGCGCGTGAGCGCTACTTTGCTTCAAAGCCTCAATAGCGACTTCGATGTGTGTAATATCTTGCTCGGTGAGTTTACTCGGCTTGATTCTGCACAGCGCCCTTTGCAGGGACTTTATATCCTGCCTGATCTGCCGTTTTTCTGCTTTGTCCATCTGCTTTCCTGCACCCGTTAGGGCTCTTTCTGCTCTTGCAAGCAGTTTTTCACCCTCTCCGATCACTCTGAAGGATTGACGGCGAATGCCATCCTCTGCAGCGTATTGCTCTGCTTCCCGCATGGCTTGTGCGATCTCGGACTCCGACAAGCGCCCGCTATCTGTAACAGTAATGGCCTTTGCCTTGTTCGTGTGCAGATCCTTGGCAGAAACCGTCAGTATGCCATTGGCATCGATATCGAAGGTCACCTCGATCTGCGGAACGCCTGCCGGTGCTTTCTCAATGCCGCCCAGCTTGAATTTGCCAATGCTCTTATTATCCTTTGCCATCGGGCGCTCTCCCTGCAAAACATGAATATCGACGTTACGCTGATAGGGAGACACCGTAGAAAACACTTGAGATTTCCGAACCGGCAAGGTAGTATTCCGCTCGATCAAGCGAGTCGCTACACCTCCCATTGTTTCTATGGATAGACTGAGCGGTGTTACATCAAGCAGCAAAAGTCCCGTGGAGGGGGCGATCGCAGATTGGGGCGCGTTACCGCCGAGTGAAAGCATTCCGCCGGATAAGATATCCCCTTGGATCGCCGCCCCCTGCGCCACGCATTCATCGGGATTAATGCTCTTAGAGGGAGCAATTCCCGTTAAGGCTCGCACCTTCTCCTGCACGGCAGGAATGCGTGTAGAACCGCCTACAAGCAACACCTTTCCCAACTCCGAGGGCTTGATACCGGCATCTCGCATGGCACTTTGCACGGGTCTCGCGGTGCGATCCACAATATCCCGTGTCAAGGCATTAAACTGCGCGCGGCTGAGCGTGGCTTCAAAATGAACAGGCTGATTTTTCACCTGTGCTAAATACGGCAAGGAAATGCTTGCCTGCTCGGTACCGGACAGCTCCTTTTTCGCCTGCTCCGCCGCTTCACGAATACGCTGGAGCGCCGCTGCATTCCGTCTGAGATCCACATGGTGCTCTTTTTTGATCTCCTCTATCAAAAAATCTACGATACGTGCATCAAAATCATCTCCACCCAGTTGGTTGTCACCTGCTGTGGCAAGCACCTCGATCACCCCTTGCCCGATCTCAATGATCGACACATCAAAGGTGCCACCACCAAGATCAAAGACCATAATTTTCTGTGGAGAACCGTTGCCAAGACCGTACGCAAGAGCCGCACTGGTCGGTTCGTTGATGATACGTCTGACATTTAATCCTGCGATCCTGCCGGCATCACGGGTGGCTTGGCGTTGTATGTCATTGAAATATGCGGGGACCGTGATCACCGCATCCGTTACGGGCTCACCCAAATAATTTTCAGCATCCCGCTTGAGCTTGCGCAAGATCATTGCACTGATCTCTTGCGGTGTATAAGCGCAGTCGTCAATTTTTATCCTCCAATCACTGCCCATGTGCCGCTTGACCGAGCTGACTGTTCGAGATGCATTGACCACTGCTTGCCTTTGGGCGCTTGAGCCAACAAGGCGCTCACCTACTGTGTTAAATGCCACCACGCTGGGTGTGGTGCGTTCTCCTGCGTCATTGGGAATAATAACAGACCTTCCGCCCTCCACCACCGCAACACAGCTATTGGTCGTGCCAAGATCTATTCCGATTATCTTACTCATCCTAAACTCCTTTGATCTATTTCATTCATTGATCACGTATTTAAAGGGTATATTTTTTCTCACAACGCATTCTTGCGGCTCGGGTACTGCCTCATCATACTGAAAAGCATCCTTGTTTGTAAAAAAGCTGATGCTCGCCCAAAAATCCATTGCCATGATATGTATTTGGATCTCCACCTGCATAACCTTTTGGAAATCGGAAGTATCCGTTCATCCGTTCTCCCGACCGCTTTGCGTGTTTTTAAAATACCGCAGCAATCTAAACTGAAACGAAACTGTTTTTGTTGAAGTTTTGTTTCAGTTTAGATTAAAGGTATATACTAATCGCAAAAAGTACAAAGAGGTGATTGTATGACAAAGCTTTTGAAATTAGCTCCCACTGCATTGGAGGAGATCGGGAAGGTGGATGAGCGGCTCGTTTCTTATAATATCGAAATGACCGAGGTAACCGGCGGCACCTTCTGGAAGGCGTATACACCCGCGCAGATCGCGGGAACGGAAGCCTTTCCGCCCATTACTGAGCTGCGGGATTTCACTGCAATGGCAGATCTAATGCAATATTACCCACCGATCGACCTGTATCATGGGCGTTTGCGCAAATTGGCAAAGGAGCTCAGCCCTGTGTGGATCCGCGTTTCCGGCTCTTGGGCAACCAAAACCTACTACGATTTTGACGGCACCACGGGAGGCAAGGCACCCGCAGGATATCAGAGTGTTTTAACAAAAGAACAATGGATCGGTGTTCTCGATTTTGTCAAGGCCGTGGGCGGCAAGCTGTTGATATCGGTCAGCAATTGCGAGGGCGATCATCCAAACGGCGGTGCGCTGGATCTTGCGCAGACAAAGAAAATTTTTAATTTCAGCCACGCTTACGGCGTGGATATTGCTGCCGCAGAATTCATGAATGAACCCAATATGTTAGAAATGTCCGGAGCGCCTAAAGGATATACTGCCTCCGATTATGTGCGGGATCAGGATATTTTCAACGGCTGGGTGCGCGAGCATTATCCGCATTGCCTGATCGTCGGCCCCTGCTCACTTGGTGACGGTGCAATGGGCAAGCCGAATATAAAAGCTGCGGGCGCGGGGATCGGCGCGATGATGCAGATGTGTACGACGGACGATCTGATGAACGGTGCGAGGATCCCGATTGACGTATTCAGCTATCACTATTACAACGGTATTTCCGAGCGGCTTGCTTCGATGCTGCCGGGTGGTCACTGGGACGGCAGCGAAGCGCACACCGATGCGTATTTATCGGTTGCGGCTGCCAACGCAAAAGGTTACGCACTCCTGCGTGACAAATATGCTCCCGGCGCACAGATGTGGGTGACCGAATCGGGCGACGCAGGAGGCGGCGGAGACACTTGGGCCTCAACCTACCTTGATGTTCTCCGCACACTGAACGAGCTTGGTAGCTTTGCTGCGATCACGGACGGGGTGATCTTCCACAACACTTTGGCATCCTCCGATTACGGATTTCTGCAGCACGGCAGCTTTGCACCTCG
>CAZOWH010000099.1:0-7536 GCA_964583425.1 uncultured Lachnospiraceae bacterium | reverse complement strand
GCCGACCATCATGAGACCGGGGGTTCCGGCTACATCACCGCTCTCACGAACGGGTACAGCCTTGAGGCCGAGCGTGCGCGCATCGGTAAAGGAAAGCTCTACCTGGTCAGCAGGGCGGGTGGGACCGAGAATGCTGACCTTCAGCTCGCCCTTGGGGCCAACGAGGGCCACCTTCTCCTCACACGCGAACTGACCGGGCTGGGAGAGATCCTTTTTGTTGTGGAGGACCGCATCCGCACCAAACAGGGTAGCAAGAGTCTTGTCGGTCACGTGAATATGACGTGCCGAGGTCTCAACGATGAATTTGTTTTCCATTATTTACCTCTATATGTCTTGGGCGCGTGGCGCCTTTTGATAACTTTTTCACATACGATAACATTATAACATACATTTTTAAAAATGTAAATGCAAAAAATAAAGAAAACGCAAAATCGAGACAAAAATTTTTGGCAACCGCAAAATCGGTGCATACTAATGTAAAAAAGAAGGAGCAGCATATGGCAGACGAACAGAATAAAAACGAAAAAACTGCGGGGGATGTACCCGAGGAGCTACTGAAAACAGGTAGTGTAACGGCGGGCAATGCGATCCAATGCCTCACGGTGATCGGTCAGATCGAGGGGCATTATATCCTTGGCGACAATCAAAAGGCAACCAAATACGAGCACCTGATCCCCTTGCTTGTTTCCATGGAGCAAAGCAACGAGGTGGAGGGTGTGCTGATCATTTTAAACACCATGGGGGGAGATGTGGAGGCGGGGCTCGCGCTTGCCGAAATGATCGCCTCGATGAAAAAGCCGACCGTTTCGCTGGTGCTGGGCGGCGGGCACTCGATCGGTGTACCGCTTGCAGTGGCGGCAAAGCGCTCGTTTATTGTGCCAAGTGCCACCATGACGCTACACCCCGTGCGCATCAGCGGCGTAGTGATCGGCGCACCGCAGACCTACCGCTATTTCAAGGACATGCAGGAGCGCATTGTGGATTTTATCTGCCGCAACTCGCATATTGAAAAGGAAAAGCTCTCGGCACTGATGATGAAGCCCGATGAGCTTTCGACCGACATCGGCTCGATCGTAGACGGGCGCGAGGCAGTATCCCTTGGGCTGATTGATGAGGTAGGCGGTCTTGACCGCGCACTGGCGGCGCTCCGTGAGATGAAAAAACAATAAAAAAGGAGGCAAACGGCACGAAAAACACGTACCGTTTGCCGCTTTTGTTGCAAATTTATTCACACCGTCAAAATTCCGTGCTTCCGCGCGTATACTTATGATGAACATATAAAAGGGGGCTTAACGGTATGGAAAAGCTGCAAATTGAGGTAAAAGACCGATTCAGCTCGGCTTGGCACGCAGGCAACGAGGTGCTGCGCATCTCATTCCCCGTCATACACGGTGAAACGCCCGCCGCACGCCACACGGCGGCACTTGTGGCGGCATTGGTGACATACGCCGAGGGTACTGTAGCAGACACCGCCGCCGAGGCGCTTTCGACAGCAGCCAAGAGCGGGCGACTTTTTGATTTTGTACGGCACACCTATCGGATCACAGTGCAGGTCACGGCAAATGCGGAACATACTGTCATTACGCTGACTGCTGACCATGCAGCGGGCGCTACCGTGCTGCATTTTCACACGCTGACGATGTATTGGAGCGCGGACCAGACACTGCAACTCAAAAAAGCACCGCGCGAGCAGACGCACACATTAAAAAAAGCACGGACATCCGCGCACGCACATTAATTTTTTGTTTTCCCTTGCGCGCGCAGGAAAAATATGCTAAAATATAGTTATAATGCTATAAAATTATCTTTTGATCACAAACGGTGATAGAACCTGTATTCTGCCGACAAAAGGAGGAGGATCCATGACACAGGAAGCAATATCCGCGATCCGTCAAGCGGAGGAGCAGGCAGAGGTGCTTTGTCGCGTTGCCGAGGAAAAGGCAACCGAAATGCGCAGCAAGATCAAGCAGGAGGGCGAAGCGCACTGTGCGAGCGTGGAACGGGAGACCACTGCGGAATATGCCGAGGAGCTTACCGCCATCACGGCGCGCGCGAAGCGTCTGACCGCAAAAAAGCAGCAGGAGGCCGAGGAGGAGGCGGAGGCGCTTGCCGAGCGTGCCCGCACACATATCAATGAGGCTGTAAAGCTGATCATTTGGGGGATCGTGGAAAAATGTCAGTAAGCAAAATGGAAAAGCTGACGGTGATCCTGCCCCATGCTGAGGCAGATGCGCTGCTGCGGCAGCTGATGAAGCTGCGCAGTGTTTCCCTTGTGCGTGAGGAAGTAAATGAGCTGACCGCTGCGCAGCCGCCGACAGACACAGCACTTGCCGAGGCTGCAGCCCGCGCCGCGCGTGTGGATGCGGTGTTGCCGCTGCTCGCAAAGCGCTCACATCGCAAAAAGGCGCTGTTTGCCGCAGCCACGCCCTTTGACCCTGCCGAATTTAAAGGCTCGGGGGACGAGGAGAAGGCATGGAAAACCGTTAAGGAAACGGAAAAAATACTGGATAGCATCAGCACTCTCAAGGAGCGCCTTGCCGACGAGGAGGCGTTAATGCAATCTCTGGTGCCCTATCTTGATTTTAAATTCCCACTGAATGACCCCGGTACGCGCACTGCCAAATTTCTGCTTGGCAGCCTGCCGAGCGGCGTGAAGCAGGAGCAGCTCAATGCACTTGGTGCCGAGGCAGGATTTGTTGCCGAGGTGCTTTGTGAGGATGGGCGAGGCGTGTATATTGCGGCTGTTGTGCACCGCAAGGACGAGGATGAGGCGCTGCGCGCCCTTGCCACACTCGGCTTTCTGCGTGCCGCACTGCAAAGAAATGACGGACATGCCTCCACCGTATTCGATGCGGCACAAAAGCGCGCCGACGGATTAAAGCAGGAGCTTACACGCCTCGATGCACGGCTTGACGTGCTTGCCGAGAACCTCACCGAGGTAGAGATCCTTTCGGATCTCGAGCACACCACCCATCTCACCGAGCAAAACAAGCAAAAGCTGCTATCCACCGAAAAATGCGCGGTTCTCGCGGGCTGGTGTCCTACAGGGGAAAAGCCTCGTGTGACACGGGTGCTTGACCGCTTTGCCGCCGCCTATGACTTTTCACCCCCCGCCGAGGGAGACGACGTACCCGTGCTACTCAAAAACAACCCCTACGCACGCAACTTTGAGTGGGTGCTCGGCATGTACTCTTACCCAAAATACGGCAAATTTGACCCAACCTTTATCATGGGCATCTTCTATTTTCTCATCTTCGGGCTGATGTTTGCCGATGCAGGCTACGGACTTTTGACCTCTATCGTCTGCTTTGGTGCGGTCAAATGGTTTGAGCCGCGCGAGGGCATGAAGCGCTTTTTGCTGATGTTTGGCTACTGCGGCATCTCCTCGATCATATGGGGCGTGCTGTTCGGTGCATATTTCGGCAACTTTCCACTTGCCTTTATGGAAAACGTTTTAAAGCTCCCGCCCGAGCAAATGCCCAACCTCGCCATATTCCCCTCTCTTGCGGCAAATGTGGCGATCCTGTTTGATCCACTCGAAAACCCAATGGCCTTTCTTGTGATCTCCCTTGCCATGGGTGCCCTGCATTTACTTGCAGGTATGGCGGTAAAGGCATATATCCTTTGCCGTGAGGGAAAACCGCTCGATGCACTCTTTGATATCGGCTCCTACTGGCTCCTGTTCGCAGGAATCGGCACAGTATTTTTCCACCAAACGGCGGGCATCGTCCTGATCGTTGCGGGTGTAGTCGCCATACTTGCCACGCAGGGACGCCGAAAAAAGGGCGTGCTTGGCAAGATCATCGGCGGATTTGGCGGCATTTATGCCCTCATCAATTACGCCTCGGATCTGCTCTCCTATTCACGCATTCTTGCCCTGGGACTTGCCGCCGGCGTCATTGCACAGGTGGTCAACATCCTCGCCACGATAAAGGGCGCCTCCGTGATCGGCTTTCTTATTATGATCGTGGTATTTATCATCGGGCATCTTCTCAATCTTGTAATCAATTTGCTCGGCACCTTTGTGCACACCTCGCGCCTGCAATACATTGAATTTTTCGGCAGGTTTTACGAGGACGGCGGCACACCCTTTGTGCCCATAGCAGCATCCGACAAATATGCAACCGATGTATCGTTTGAGGAGGATGAGGCAGAAAATGCGGCAGCGCTCACAGACGAGCAGCCTGCGGCAACCCCGCAGGGCGTATGAGATCTTTTAAAAATTATCATAAAAAATTATTAAGGAGTAAAATCATGGAAATCATTGCAAGTATTTTTTCGGGACGCAATCTCGCTCTTCTCGGCGCGGCGCTTGCCGCAGGTCTTGCCGGCATGGGCAGCGCCAAGGGTGTTTCAATGGTGGGTGAGGCTGCGGCAGGCCTTCTCTCCGAGGATCCCTCCAAGTTCGGCAAGGCGCTGATTTTGCAGGCACTGCCCGGCACGCAGGGCATTTACGGCCTCATTACCGCATTTTTGATCATCTTCAAAATCGGCATTCTCGGCACACCCGTAGAGCTGACTGTGGCACAGGGCTCCTATTTTCTCATGGCAGCGCTTCCCATTGCCATTGTCGGCTTCTATTCCGCCATTAAGCAAGCAAAGGTGGCGGTATCCGGCATCAATCTCATTGCCAAGCGCCCCGACGAGGTAGGCAAGGCCATCACCTCTGCGGCACTGGTTGAGACCTACGCGATTTTCGCCGTTCTCGTATCCCTCTTGCTCGTTCTCTTTGCAAAAGTATAAGGAACCGCCGCATGACAGGACTGGATAAGATCATAGACCGTATCCTCGGCGATGCAAAGGAGGAGGCGCGCCTGATCCTTGAATCGGCGCAGGCAGACTGCCGCAAAATGGCAGAGGATTTTGCCGCGCGCGCCGAGCAAATACGAAATGACATAGCCGATGATGCGGAGAGCCGGGGCGAGGCAATCGTTTCGCGCGCCAAATCCGCGGCGGCAATGAACAGACAAAATCTCCTGCTAAAGACCCGCAATGCATTGCTTGACGAGGCATTTGAGGCTGCAAGGCAGGAGGTGCTTGACACAAAATTCGGCAAATACCGCGAGCTGCTGACCGCGCTTTTGACCTCGGCGCTCATTGAGGAGGCAAAAGCCGCCGCGCAAAGCCTTGCGTTTGGCGATGAGATCACCGAGTTTGACACCTATGAGGTGCTGATGAACGCGGCTGACCGTGATGCCTATGGTGCCGCGGTGGTAGAGGATGCCAGACGTGCGGCACTGCGCCATATCGGCGCGGAGCGTGCGGCAAAGGTGCACCTTTCGGAGGAGGCTGCAGATATCGACGGCGGTCTTATTTTGCGCTACGGCAGCATTGAGGCAAACTGCTCGCTCTCGATGCTGATCGCAGAAATGCGGCGCTCGCTGGAGGCGAAGGTGACGGCGATCCTGTTTGCCGACGAGGCAGCCGCGCATGGCAATTGACGGTAAGGAGAGGCTTTTATGCAAACACGCTATTCTCCCGCGGATTATCTCTATGTCTCCGCGCGCATCCGTGCACTGGAAAACGGGCTGATCGGCAAGGATAAAATAAACACGCTGCTGGCGGCACGCACCGAGGAGGAGCTGATCGCGGCGCTGAGGGCGGCAGGGGTTGCCCCCACAAGGGGCGCCGACATGGAAGCTGCCCTCCTTGCACTGCTGCGCGAGGGCAAGGAGACCGTAAGGCGGTCTGTGCCCGATGCAGCACTTGTGCACATCATCGAGTACCCCTACGACTGCCACAATATCAAATCCTATCTCAAGGCTGCCTACCGAGGTGTTGACCCCTACCCGCTCTTGATCGATGCGGGGTCACTGCCCGCCGAAAAGCTGGCAGAGGCACTGAAAGCAGATAACCTTTGTGTGCTGCCACAGCATATGGCTGCGGCAATTCCCGCAGCAAGAGAGGCATTTGCGAGAACCGCCGACCCGCGCGAGATCGATTTTCTCATTGACCGCGCGCTCTTTGCGGATCTTTCTGTGTCGGCGGCAGGTCTGCCGTTTGCCGAAAAGCTGGTAAGCGCACGTGCGGATCTTACCAATTTTATCATTTGTCTGCGCCTGTTGCGTGGCAAAAACAGCAGGATCGCCGCTGCCCTCTTTGACAAAGCCATGCTCCCCGCGGGCACACTGCCCGCAGGCTTTTTTGCCAAGGCGTTCGAGCAGGGCGAGGGCGAGCTATTATCCATGCTTGCCGTTTCCACCCCCTACGGGCGCGTGGCGGCGGGTGCCGACAAGCGCACGCTTGCCGAGATAGAGCGACTGGCTGATGATCATTTGATGTCACTTGTGCGCGAGGTAAAATATTTGTCCTTTGGCGCGGAGATCCCGCTGGCTTACCTTTGGGGCCTTGAGACCTCGATCAAAAATCTGCGCATATTGCTGGCAGGCAAAAAAGCGGGGCTTGACGGCGACACGCTCCGAGAAAGAGTGAGGGAGAGCTATGTATAAGATCGGCATTATCGGCGACCGCGAAAGCGTGCTCGGCTTTATGGCACTCGGCTTTTCGGTGTTTGAGGCGGATACCCCCGCCGCAGCCGCCGCGCGCCTGCAGGAGCTGGTAAAGAGCGGCGAGCTTGCCGTGATCTTTCTTACCGAAGCGCTCGGCAGCCAAATGACGGAGGAGCTGGCACGCTACAAGGATATGCCCCTGCCCGCCATTACCGTGATCCCCGACAAAAGCGGCACCGCCGGCTATGGCATGGCGGCACTGAAGCGTGCCGCAGAGCGCGCGGTCGGCGCGGACATCCTGTTTAAAGAATAACCCCCACGAGGTATATAAAAATGGTTGAAGGAAGAATTTTAAAGGTTTCGGGACCCCTGGTGATCGCCGAGGGCATGCGTGCCGCCAACATGTTTGACGTGGTACGCGTGGGTGAGCAAAGGCTCATCGGCGAGATCATCGAAATGCACGGCGACCGTGCCTCGATCCAGGTCTATGAGGAAACGGCGGGGCTTGGGCGCGGCGACCGCGTGGTCTCTACGGGTGAGCCCTTGTCGGTTGAGCTCGGCCCCGGGCTTATCACCTCGATCTTTGACGGCATTCAGCGCCCGCTTGAGGCGCTGCGCGAAAAATACGGCGCCAACATCATCCGCGGCATTGACGAGCCCGCCCTTGACCGCGAAAAGCGCTGGTTCTTTACCCCTGCCGTCTCCTACGGTGAGGAGGTGGAGCCCGGTGACATTTACGGCTATGTGCAGGAAACGCCGGTATTTCGCCACAAGATCCTGGTGCCCCCCGGCAAGCGCGGCAGAATTGCCGAGATCCATGCGGGCGAATTTACCGTAACCGATCCCGTTGGCAAATTAAAGACCGAAAAGGGTGATATCGAGCCCATCACACTGATGCAAAAATGGCCCGTTCGCAGATCCCGCCCCTACACAGAAAAGCTCCCGCCCACAGAGCCCCTCATTTCGGGGCAGCGCGTGATCGACGCGCTCTTTCCGCTTGCCAAGGGCGGCACGGCTTGCGTGCCGGGGCCGTTTGGCTCGGGCAAAACGGTGGTGCAGCATCAGCTTGCCAAATGGAGCGACGTGG
>CAZOWH010000098.1:0-7599 GCA_964583425.1 uncultured Lachnospiraceae bacterium | reverse complement strand
AGGCTGAGATCATGGATTACCCGATCGCACTGCGTGCCATGACCAAGGGCTTTGGCAGCTTTGAGTTTGCCGTAACCGATTATGAGGTGGTTCCCGGCAATCTGACGGCAAAAATTACTGCAAATAAAGAGTAAAATCAATAAAATATAAAATTTCAGTAAAATTTGTTGACTTTTTTAAGGTTTTATAGTATAATTGATACATGAATTATTTTCCGTAATAAGGAGGCATAAAATGAAGCTGAAATATACTCTGCCCAGTGCCGAAATTCGTTTCCTTTTAAGCAAAGATATCATCGCCGCATCTGAGGAGCCGCAAAGCCCCCTGAATCCCGAAACACCTCCTAACGATGATGTAGCAGAAGATCCGTTCTAATTAAATCAAATTCAAAAGAGGCTGTCTCAAGGCTTGATTTGAGACAGCCTTTTTTGTCGCAGCCTGTCGGGCGCTTTTCTAAGCGTCCCGACAGGCTGCGACCTTTTTTTTGCTTGTCCCATGCTACAATCAATAGGAAGATGCTTAGGGAAAGGAAGTGAAAAAATGTTTCACACAGACTATCGGTTTGAGGTAAAAAAACGGGATTGGCTGCTTGTGGTGCGACTTTTCGGTGAGATAGATCACCACAGTGCAATTTTTTTGCGCGAGGAGTTAGATAAGCTGATCATGCGGGAACGTCCGCGCCGCTTGGTTCTCGATCTATACTGCATTGATTTTATGGATAGCGCGGGGCTGGGGCTTTTGATGGGGCGTTTGCGCTTGATGCAGGAAATGGGCGGTGTGATGGCACTAACGCGCCCCAATGAGCGGATATTAAAAATTTTGCGCCTTGCGGGCATGGAGCGTTTTATGGAAATTGAAGGCGAGAGCGCGAGAGGAGAGTTTTAAAATGGATATGAATAAGGATCACACGTTTAAGGGCGAGGTCAATCGCATGGAGCTGGTGCTGCCCGCCATATCTGTAAACGAGGGGATGGCGCGCGCCGCGGTTGCCGCGTTTTGTGCGCAGCTCTCGCCCGATACAACTGAGCTGGCGGATATCAAATGCGCGGTATCCGAGGCAGTTACCAATTGCATTGTACACGCTTATCCACACAAAAAGGGAAGATTTTACATAACGGTCAGCCTGTTTTCCGATCGTACCGTGCGTATTGCCATTCGTGACAAGGGGTGTGGCATTCCCGATGTGCGCCGCGCCCGTGAGCCGTTGTTTACCACGGATGCTGCGGGTGAGCGTAGCGGCATGGGCTTTACTGTTATGGAAAATTTTATGGATCGGTTAACTGTAACATCACGCGCGGGAGGTGGAACCTTGGTCATTCTCACCAAGCGGTTGGGGCAGTCTGCCGAGGAGGAGTGATAAAGCGTGCAGGAGGCAAAAACAGGGAAGGAGCGACACTATGAGTTGATCCGTGCGGCGCAATCGGAGGACCGTGCCGCAGCCGATGCGGCAACCGAGACGCTTCTTTTGGAGAACATGGGTCTTGTGCGGTCAGCCGCACTGCGCTTTCGCGATCGCGGCATTGAGTATGAGGATCTTTTGCAGATCGGCACAATGGGCATGCTACGTGCCATTCGCACCTTTGATCTTTCCCGCGGCACGGCGTTTTCCACCTTTGCCGTACCCCTGATTGTGGGGGAGATCAGGCGAAATCTGCGCGATGACGGCATTATCCACGTCAGCCGTACCTACAAGCAGCTGGCAGGTGAGCTGGCTCGCAAAAGGCAGGAGCTTAGCCTGCAGGGGGGGAAGGAGCCATCGCTTCCTGAGTTGGCAGGCGCTTGCGGCGTCTCGGTTGAGGATGCTGCCATGGCACTTTCCGCCACCTCGCCCGTGGCGTCGCTTTCCGAAAAGGTGTTTGAGGATGATAAGGGCGAGCTCGGCGACCGCATTACCGATGATGAAAGCGAGAACGAGCCCGCGATCCTGACCGACCGTCTGGCACTCAACGAGGCGATCGGGCGCATGCCGCCGCTCTGGCGCAAGATATTGCTGATACGCTATTTCCGCAACCGCACCCAGCAGGAGACAGCCGATCTTTTGGGGCTCACACAGGTCAAGGTTTCGCGCGAGGAGAAAAAGATACTCACCTTCCTGCGCGATGAAATGACTGTTTAAAAGTATTGACATTTTCTCAAACATTTGGTATAATATAATTGCACAATAGTTATTGGCTATGGAATGTAACAGCAAGCCCGACAAAATACAGCTCTATTTTGCCGTGTGATCAGCATTGTGAAACTGTTTGAGATGACTTTGGTAAATACAAAAGCGCGTAGAATGCGGGGCTTGCCTCCCGTGCTCTGCGCGCTGTTATTTTATAAATGGAGGGGATAACCAATGGCAGTGACTGCATGAGCTGTTTAACGAAAGGTGTACATGATGAAACTAAAAAAATAATCTCATTTTGCATGGCTTTGCTTTTGCTCGCCATAGTAGTATTTGCCGGCTGCTCGGTGCAACGATATGACGCGGAGATAAACAGCTATTGCAAGGATTGGCTTGACCCTACCTTCCTTGAAAACAATAAGCTTTCCGGTGTAAGTTATACAAATCCCGAATATGACGAGGAAGAAGCGCTGAAAGACGATAACTACGCTGTCCCGAAATATTTGGCTGATCCGGATGCCCCTACATCGCGCACCTTTATTATTACCGATGAGGAGACCTTTAACAGCATGTATGTGGAGGGCGCCTTGGAAGTGGATTTTGAAAAGGAAATGGTGATACTCTATATGTTTCCTGATACTAAGCCTTCTTCAAGAATCTACAAGATCGATAAGATAAAGGTAGAGGGCGATATCTTGAACATTTATTTTAAAGAAAAGTTCGATTTGAAAAAACTGGGTTTGGGTGATTCGGTAATGCGGTACCAACGATGTATGACGGTTAAGATGGAAAAAACGGAGGTATCCACTGTAAATTTTATTAAGGTTGTATTTACAATAACTTAACATTAAATGTGGGAGGTAACTTATGAAAAAGACAAGAAAAACATTCCGTGCGGTTATTAGTTTTGTATTGGTGCTTTCTATATTCCGACTATGATCCAAGTTATCTAACAGAAACAGTGGCAATGACAGTGAAAATATTAAAGAACTGATGGCATGGATAATATGCGCAAATAAATAAAGCCCCAAAAGCCGATGTGCTGTAAAGTGCGTCGGCTTTCTGCTTTGTTCTTAACATATAAACTTCATTTCAAGCGGTGATGATGATTATGGCAGCCTTTTATAATATCTGCATGTTTTGGCACTGGCGACACATACTATAATATAAAATGTAAGGAGCTTGCCATGTCGGAGAAAAAATGGGTAAAATGGGGCGCTGTGACAGTCACGGTTGCGGGAGTGCTTGCGGCGCTTTATTTGTTTTTTGATTTTTTACTTGGGATCCTGCTGCCGTTTTTGATTGCGTTTTTGCTGGCGGCACTCACGCATCCCGCCGCCAAGCGCTTTGCCGCCCGTCTGCGGCTACCGCAAAAGGCAGTGGCGGCGGTCTTTACGCTTTGTGCGCTCGCCCTTGTCGGCACCGTGATCTATTTGCTGTTCAGCCGTGCGCTTATCGAGCTGCAAAACTTTATCGGTCAGCTTTCCGAGGAGCAAGGCGAGATGCAGGCAAAGCTTACGCAGGTCTTTGATTTCTTTAAAAATCTCTTTGCGCGCCTGCCCGGGGAGTTTTCCGGTATATTTTCGCCGCTTGGTGGCTTTATTGAGGATCCGCAAGCCTTTCTCACAGAGCAGCTGCGCGGCATGATCACCAAAATCTCAGAGGAGATCCCCGCATTTGTCATGCGCCTGATTGCCGCATTGCCCGCGGCACTGCTTTTTTTACTTGTCACGGTGATCGCATGCTTTTATTTTTCCGTGGAATACGAGACCGTGACCGAAAGCATGCCAAGGCTACTGCCACCAAAATGGCGCGAGCGGGTGCCGGAAATCTCCCGTAAGGCGCGTGCGGGGGCAGGGCAGTACCTGCGTGCGTACTGTCTCTTGTTCCTTATTACCTTTGCAGAGCTCCTGCTCGGCTTTGTGATCCTGCGCGTTGACTATGTGTTTTTGCTTGCCCTTTTGGTGGCATTGCTTGATTTTTTGCCTATTTTCGGGGTCGGTACAGTTCTGTTGCCTTGGGCGATATTTGCGTTGCTCACAGGCAATACCTTTCTCGGCATCGGGCTATTTGTGCTTTATGCCGCTATTACCGTGATCAGGCAAGTGATAGAGCCGCATATCGTCGGAAAAAGCTTAGGACTCCATCCGATCTTGATGCTGATCGCTCTTTATGCGGGGCTGAAGATCTTCGGCATCATCGGCGTGTTTGCAGGACCCGCCGTGGCATTGATCGTCAAGGTGTTTTTGACATCCAAGGAGGGCGACGGGCAGGGGATTTAGTTAAATTCTGCTTGCACTGCAAATTTGATTGTAGTTGAGCGTATGTCTTACCTTTCCTGTTTCACTGAAATGTAAGCGTTCCTCCTCCAGCTCCTCAATACGGTCAAGCCTTCCGTCAAGATAGTCGCCAAGGCGCATCATCGCGGTATCCAGCCGCATGATCGCGCCGCCGTAGCGAATATCTAAAATTTCCCAGCCGATCGGCTTGTATTCCTCAAAAAAGTGTGTGCGGTGTGCCACACGCAGGTGACACATGGCGGCGTGCAGCTGCGGCAGTGCGGTGTCCTTCAGCTGCTGCAGATCTTTGGTATCCTTTCGTTGATAGGCATCAACCAGCTTATGCCCGATTCCCGCTTTTATGGCGCACACATCGGCAATAGCTTGATAAAAGCGAAGCATGCTTGCAAGCTCCGGGTGAGTTTCAGCATCCTGCCGCAGCGCCATTGCCAGCTCTTGATAATGTGCTGTAAAATCAAAGCCGGCAAGATCCTTATCCATTAAGCCAAGCAACACATCCTGCCAAATAATGGCGCGCGTCAGCGATACGTTTTCTATGTTGTCGCCATTATAGCCATCGCATTTGTCAAGGGCATCAATGTGCAAAAATACCTCGGCGTCTATGCCGGTGCAAGCGGTAACACGCTTGCCGATCTGTGCCTCATCCGGCGCATCGGTATAAGCATGCTCGGCAAAGCATTGCAGCCCTTGCAAAACCGCAAAGTTGCTGCTTTCGCGATGATCGTCCCCCCACACGGTGGCAATTACCTCGCGGACCCCGCGTGCCTTGCAGGCAGCAAGCGAAGCGGCGGTGGTAGCAAAGGTCTTGCTGTTGTGCGTTGCAAAGGTGCGCACATTGCGCGCACAGCCCGCAAAGATCGTTTTCTCGGTCAGATATTGGCATTTTTGAAGCATAGTATCATATTCGGCCGTTTCCAAACGATAATAATCCCAGTAAACAAGGTGCATATCGGCGGGTATTGCGCACCGATCCTCCTCGGTAAATGTAACGGTAAGATCCCGATAGGCTTTTGTTTTCGAGCGAGCGCGGAAAAACATATCTGCCCACATCATGGGGGAAAGCCCGTGATGTTGCACAATTTCCATCACGCGACAAAGGTGTTGCCTCACCAGCTCTCCGGAAGGGGTATAGCCGTGCTGCTTGAGATAATTACCAAGTCCAAGATCCCAAGCCTCATCCATGCCGATGTGGATGCGTCGGCTACGAAAGCAGGAGGATACCTCACCGATGATCTTGTCGATGAGCGTGTATACACGCTCATCACCAACCATCAATACACTTGCGGTATCGGAAAGTGGCGCGTAGGGCGGACGCTTGATGGCATCCGTCAGGTGTGCCAGCGTTTGAATGCAGGGAATCATTTCAATACCGAGCGTATGTGCAAAGGTATCCAGCTCGCGAAACTCTGCCTTGGTGTATCGCGGGCGCATGTTGCCCCAGTATGGCTCTCCCGATAACTCAAAGCAATCCTCACAGTAGAGCATCAGCATATTGTAGCCCATGCCCGCAAGGTACAAAAGCATTTTTTTTACCGAGTCTACCGTCATCAGCGAGCTCGCCTGCGAGCCGTCAAACATGGCGGCAAGCGTTTGAAAATAGCAGGTCTCACGCACGGTATAGGTTGCCGCCCCCCTATTTGCCTTGATTAGAGTCAAAGCACGGTATAACTGATAGGGGCGCTCCAATTTGCAGATGATGCTGTCCTCGTTTTTAGTGATTATGATATCGCGGCATCCACTTTCACAGATCGTTACGCGTGTGCCGCTTGTTGATTGCACAATGCCGTGCAGTGCGCAAAATGCGTTAAGTCCGTCCGCAAGTTGTGCGGGCGGATTTTCGATATAAAGCTTCATGGCAGTTCTCCTTTTTATTTACTGTTTTCATTATAAAAACAGCAGCAGTGAGAAAACAATACCGAAATCTGCTCAAAATTAGCAATTTTCTGCTGATTTCTCTTGACAAAAAAGCTGTGCTCGCTATAATGTATAATGGAAATAGCAAAAGGAAAGGCGGCTGGATATGCGGTATTCAAGTGAGCGCAGCTCGGAAAAGGTTTTATCGGTAAACTGCTGCGGCGTAGAATATTTATGGGACAATAAGGATCATACCCAGCTGCGCGAGCATGGAAGAATGGATTTTCACATTCTCTATATTGCAGAGGGGAGGTGCTATGCCGAAGTGGGCGGCGCCTCGGTGGTGGCCGAGGCGGGCAGTATCATTTTATATATGCCCGGTAAGCGGCAAAAGTACAGCTTTAAGGCAGCGGATCGGGCGGTTTCCTGCTATTGGCATTTTACCGGAACGGATTGCGAAAATCTGCTGTACGAATTCGGCTTTGTCAAAGAGGGTGTTTACTCCATCGGCAAAAGTCGGATGCTGGTTTCGGTGGTGGAAAAGACCGAGCGCGAGCAATCTCTGAAGAATCCGTATTACGAGGCAGTGTGCGCCGCGTATCTTTTGGAATTTCTCTCGCTGGCGGGTAGAAAAATGCAGACCGCGGGAAATCTCACCTATCAAAAAAACAAGCAGCTGCTGGAGGGCGTTTGTGATCTGATGCTGGCGGAATACGGCCACGCACATTCGCTCCAATACTATGCCGATTTTTGCAATCTCAGCCTTGGCAGGTTTTCACATGTTTTTAAGGAGAGCATGGGTGTGGCGCCGCATGAGTATCTCACACGCATTCGCATCGAAAAGGCACAGCAGCTTTTGCGTATCAACAGGCTTTCGGTTGCTGAGGTGGCGGAGTGCACGGGCTTTTCGGGGCAAAATTATTTTTCACGCACCTTTAAGCGCTATACGGGCAAATCACCGCGCGACTATGCTAGCGATGAATGGCAGGTCGGTTAAATTCTATAAAAGAAGGGGGACGGAGTGTTACATTCCGTTCCTTTTTGTTATTTTAGCGCTAAATGGAGGTAGGCGCTGATTTTTGTGTGAAAATTTGCACTCTCAAGTGAATTTTTACAAAAATATTTATTAAAATCCTTGACAAGCGGCAAAAATAGTGATATATTTTTAGTTGTAAATTAGCACTAACCACCGAGGAGTGCTAAAAACCGATTTTTGGAGGTGACGGCATGCCTGCAAATAGAGGTGAGCTCAGCGATCGCAAAAAGCTGATATTAAAAGCCATTGTTGAGGCGCATATACGCGGCGGTGAGCCCGTAGGCTCCAAATATATTACCGAA
>CAZOWH010000097.1:0-7600 GCA_964583425.1 uncultured Lachnospiraceae bacterium | reverse complement strand
CCTGCTTGCCGCACAAAAAATATTCCTCCCGCAGTTCCTTATCCTGATCCATTATACTTCCTTTCCTTGTCAAAAACGTTGATTTATGTCCTGTGATATAGCGTGGCGCGCTTTTCCTTGCCGCATTTTTCGATCACACCGAGGGATTCAAACACGGCAAGTGCGTCGTAAAGGTCATATCCCCTAAGACGTGTCACTTTTCCAAAGATTTTGGCGGTAAATGCTCCCGCCAGTCGCTCGTCCTGTGGGAAAAGCGCAGCATACTCCTCGCATGTGCGCAAATAGCAGGTATCGATGAGAGACATAGGTATCAGCTCGTAACGGTGCGAGCCAAGCTTGCCGCCCTTGCCCCACCCGTCAAGCAGGCGGTATTCATCCACCTCTATTAGGGGAAAGCAAAGCGAAAAGCGCGGGTTACCGAGATAGGCGATATAAGGCTTCAGCTGTGCAATGCCATGAAGGGGTGTTTGATGGAGCGGCGATTTTTTGCGCGAGATGACCTCGCCGCTTGTCGGATCAAACCAGCTGATGTATTTGACAGCAAACAGCGGGTGCACCACGGTAACGGTATAATCGGTCTCCTGCATATAAAATTCCAGCTTTTTTCGCATGGGATAAAGATCACCCGTTTGGATCTCAAAGATCTCCCCCGCAGGGGTTAAAATATCCGCTACAAACCTGCGCGGCTTCTCCCCCCTCCCTGTCACCTTTATCTCGTGGCAGGCAGGGTCATCGACAACCCAGCGCTTGAGAAGCCCGTGCAGGCGCTTTTCGGCAAGTAAACCGATACCGTCCCGCACCTTTTCACGCGAAAGCTCCTCATAGCACAGGCGCATGAATTTAATTTTCCCCGCCTCCATCAGGTCGCGATCCCCGCAAACTGATTTTGATAAAGCTTGGCATACTCACCGCCGAGCGCCAAAAGCTCCTCATGGTTGCCCGATTCGGCGATCACGCCGTTTTTCACCACCACGATCATGTCGGCATCGCGAATGGTGGACAAACGGTGTGCGATAATAAGGGATGTGCGGTTCTTCATCAGCGCCACCATTGCCTGCTGAATGTGCATTTCGGTACGGGTATCGACGGAGGAGGTCGCCTCATCGAGAATGAGAATCTTGGGGTCGGCAAGCACCGCACGGGCGATCGCCAGCAGCTGGCGTTGCCCCTCGGAAAGATTGCTGCCCTCCTCGTCAAGCACGGTGTCGTAGCCCTCGGGCAGGCGCTCGATAAAGCGATCTGCCTTCGCATGGCGTGCCGCCGCGATCATTTCTGCCTCGGTAGCATCGGGACGGCTGTACATAATATTGGCGCGAATGGTGTCATGGAACAGCACGGTATCCTGCAAAACAATGGCAATGGCACGGCGGAGCGTTTCCTTGGGCATGTCGCGAATATCCATACCGTCAACGGTGATCCTACCGCCAACCACCTCATAAAAGCGGGTCAGCAGATTGACAACGGTTGTCTTACCGGAGCCCGTAGCGCCGACAATGGCAACCTTTTGACCCGCCTTGACCGATAGATTAAGCCCCTTCAAAACAGGCTCATCCTCTACATAGTGGAAGAAGATATCCTCAAATTCGATGTTGCCCTCAATATCGTCTACCGCTATGGCAAGCTTGCCCTCGTTGATCTCGTCCGCCTGATCCATGATCTCGAAAATACGCTCTGCACCCGCGAGGGCGGTTAGGATTGTGGAATACTGGTTGGCGATCTGATTGATGGGACGGGTAAACTTTTTGGAATAGGAAAGCATGGATTGAATGTTGCCGATACTGATATTACCGAGGCCGCCAAAGAGGATCATGGCACCGCCCGTGGCGGCGATCATCACATATTGCAAATTGCCGATAAAATTCATCACAGGTCCCATGATAGAGCCCCAAACGCGGGCGCTGACGGCGCAATCACGAAGGCCGCCGCTGATCTCGGAAAAGTGCTCGACAGCAGATTGCTCCTTACCGTAGGCAACCACGGTTTCATAAGAGGTAACCATTTCCTCCACCGTGCCGTTGAGTGCACCCAGTAGGCGCTGCTGACGGACAAAGTAGCGTCGCATGAACTTGCCGAGCTTGGTGGAGATAAAGATCGACACGGGCACCGTTACCATGGCAACAAGTGTCATAAGGGGGCTTAAAAACAGCATCATGGCAAACGCGCCCACAAGCGTGAGAACCGCCGAAAAGAGCGCGGTGATCGACTGCGATATGGCGTTTGAAACGTTCTCCACATCGTTGGTCATGCGCGACATGATATCGCCGTGCTTATGGCTATCGGTATAGGAGATCGGCAGGTGGGAGATCTTGCGGAAAAGGTCGTTTCGCATGATATATACGGTGCGCTGCGAAAGCTTTGCTGCAATAATACCTTGGAAGTAGTGCAAAGCACTGCACACAAGGAAGATCACACCCATGGCAATGAGGTATGTATTAAGACCCGCAGTCTCGCCGTCACGCCCGATATAGGAGGCGCGCCAAAAATGCACTGTAAAGGTGGTTTTTACCGCAATATCCGCCGTGGCGGGGTCGTTTTTATCATAATTATAAAGCACCTCACCCGTTTCGGCATTGCGGTAAACAGGCTCGATGGCATCAATAGCGTTGCCCTGCAGCAAAGGACCCAGCAGCTCGGCACCTGTGACCGCCAGCATAATGACAAGCAGTGCCACAAGGATATACCGACTGGCGCCGAGATAGCGCAAAAGGCGCCCGATGGTTTTTTTCATGTTTTTGGGCTTTTGTACGTTCATGCGGCTGTTGGGGTTACCGCGCCCGCCCGGGCGCATATCGAAATTCGGAGTAACGGTAGGTCTTTTTTCTCCTCTTCCGTTCATTGTGCCGCACCTCCCTTCCCCATTTGCGAGGCGTAGATATCACGGTAGGTCTCGCTGATCTGCAGCAGCTCCTCGTGGGGCGCGCAATGGTGAATAGTGCCATCCTCGATCACGGCAATGCGATCGGCATCGCGCACGCTTGCCACACGCTGGGCGATCATAATAACAGTTGCATCCTGCATCATATCGCGCAGTGCCCCGCGCAGCCTTGCCTCGGTGGAGAGGTCAAGCGCGGAGGTTGCATCATCGAGAATTAAGATCTCGGGCTTACGGGCAAGCGCGCGTGCGATCGACAGGCGCTGCTTTTGCCCGCCCGAAAGCGAGGCGCCCTTTTCGGCTACGGCACTGTCATACCCCTCGGTAAAGCCGCTGACAAAGGCATCTGCCTGTGCGGCAACGGCAACCTCCTTCACCTCGGCATCGGTCGCATCGGGGCGACCCCAGCGGATGTTATCTGCCACGCTGCCCGAGAAAAGCTCGCTTTTTTGCAATACGAATGCAATTTTTTTGCGCAGCTCGTCTAATTTGTAATCCTTTACAGGCACGCCGTCAACCAAAACCTCGCCCGCCGTGGCATCGTAAAAGCGCGGCACAAGCTGCACCAGCGAGGATTTGCCCGAGCCCGTAGCACCCACAATGGCGAGCGTTTCGCCGCGGCGGATATCCAAATTGATATCGTACAAAACGGGCTCGCCCGCGGTATCGGGATAACGGAAGCTGACCCCGCGGAAGGAAACGGCAATATCACCGCTTGCTGCCGCAGCACCCTTGCCATCGGCAATCACGGGCTCGGTATCCAGCACCTCGCGCACACGCTTTGCGGAAGCAAGCGCACGTGAGATCGACTGGAACATCATGGTAACCATCATAATAGACATAATTACCTGTGTAACATAAGAAACAGCCGCCATAATATTACCGGTGCTCATACCGCCAATGCCGTTTGCAATGCTGTTACTGCCTATGTAAATAATGGCAATGACGGCAAAGTTTTGGATAAAGATCAAAACGGGGTTCATAATTGCCATCAGGCGGAGTACGCGGTAGTTGATGCTGCGCAGCTCTCCGTTTGCCGTGGCAAAGCGCTTATTTTCATATTCCTCCTGTACAGATGCCTTTACCACGCGCGCGCCGCTCACATTCTCCTGTACCACACAGTTTACGCGGTCAAGACGCTTTTGCACCGTGCCAAAAAGAGGCACTGCGCGCGCCAAAACCAAGATCAGCGTGAGCAGCAGCACGGGCAGGGAAACAAGAAGCACCACGCCAAACTCGACATTGAGCGTAAGCAAAAAGATCGTACCGCCGATAAAGAACATGGGCGCACGCACGAACATGCGCAGGATGGTCTCAATAAATTCCACGATCATGGCAATGTCGTTTGTCATACGCGTAACGAGCGAGCCCGTGGTAAAGCGATCGGTCTGCTCGATCGACAGGGACATTACGCGGGCGTAAGCATCGCGGCGCAGATCGTGCCCAAAGCTTTGCGAGGCACGCGCTGCGGTATAGGCGCAAAACGTGCCGAAAAATCCGCCGATCAGCGTTACCACCAGCATCAAAACACCAAAAATAATAATGATGCTGAGGTTACTGTACCCACCGTTCGGATAAAAAATACCCATCACGAACGACGCCACCTTGCTGCTTGCCATATCCTCGCCGATAATACCGTAGTTGACGATAAAGGACATCAGATACGGCAAGCAAAGGTCGGCTAAAACCTCTCCCATCATCAAAAGCGGTGAGAGCACGGCAAACAGGCGGTAGGGCTTTAAGTATTTGAAAAGCTTTCTCATCTTCCCTTACCTTTCCTTTAAATTATCGTACATGCGTGTAAGAAGCGAGACAAGCATTGCCTCCTCCTCGGGGGTGAAGCCCGCCGTGGCGCGGCGGTCATTTTCGAGAATGCGATTGAGGTGGTCGCGGTCAAATGCCCTACCCTTTTCGGTAAGGGTCGCCAGCATCACACGGCGGTCCTTTTGGTCGGGCGTGCGCTTAACATACCCTTCCTCCTCCATTTTTCGCAGCAAAATGCTGACGGTTGGGGTGGAAAAATGCGTTTTTTCGGCAAGCGTCAATTGGCTTGCCTCACGCAGCACCGCAAGGTGTGCCATTAAGATCCTTGCCGCATGCTGGTTCATTACGCCCTCTGTCGGCTCACCGTTTCGCACGCGATAGCGCAGCAAGCGTGATACATCCATCAGCAGGCGCGGTGCCTGCGGCAGATCGCGCAGCTCCTCGCGCTCGGGCATCGGTACGGGCGGCACCGAAAGCTGTTGCTTTTTCATAGCTCCTCCAAAATAATTTATTAGTAAACTAATTATATCATAAAATTGACAGTTGTCAACCGTATTTTACCAAAAAGCAAAAAAGATAAAAATAGCGCCAAATCCGCACCGCGGCGCGCGGCAAAAACCGCAAAACGCAAAAAATGCTGGCAGACTGTACGCTTATTGTTATTGATGAAAACGGCGCAGCGCGTGCATAGTAATATCGAGCAAGCTTTTTGGGGGTTAATAAAAAATGAACAAAAATAAAATAAAAAGCGGCTGCCGCGTTTGGCTTTGCCTGCTTTTGTGTGCTGTGCTGCTCTGCTCGCTTGCGCTGCCCATTGCGGCGGCGGGTGAGCGGGAGCGACAGAAATTATATGTAGGCGGCACGCCGTTTGGCGTTCGTTATTTTACCGATGGCATTATGGTGGTGGGCTATTGTGACGTGACCTGCAGCAACAGGGCGCAAAACCCTGCCAAGGCAGCGGGCGTGCGCCCGGGCGACTGCATCGTGGCACTTGACGGTAAGGCGCCCGAGGGCGTTACCGATCTGGCGGAGGCGATCAACCGCGCAGCGGGCAAAAGTCTGACACTCACACTGCGGCGTGAGGGCGAGGAGCTGACCGTTACTCTCACCCCTCTTGCCTGTGACAGTGACGGGCGCTACCGCACGGGGCTGTGGGTGCGAGACACAGGTGCAGGTATCGGCACGGTGACCTATATTAAGGAAAACGGCAAGGATTTTGCGGGGCTTGGGCACGGCATTTGCGATGGCGGCAGCGGCTGCCTTGTGCCGATCGCGCGCGGCAGTGTGATGGGCGTTGAGATCGGCGGCATACAAAAGGGAGCTGTCGGTGCACCGGGCGAGTTGAAGGGACATTTTTCGGCGGGCAAAACAGGGGCACTGATAAGCAACACCCCCTGCGGTGTTTACGGTGTATTTACCCAGCGTCCACAGGAAACGGCAGGGCTTTTGCCCGTGGGATACCGCGAGGAACTGCATGAGGGCGCTGCCACCTGCTGGTGCACGCTTGACGACAACGAGCCACACGAATACACCATCAAAATTTCCGATATCCACCGCACCGCGCGTGATAACAAATGCTTTACCGTCACCGTAACGGACGAGGCACTGCTCGCCAAAACGGGCGGCATCGTGCAGGGCATGTCGGGCAGCCCCATCGTGCAGGACGGCAAGATCGTCGGCGCGATCACCCACGTCCTCATCGGCGACCCGACCACGGGCTACGGCATCTTTATTGAGAATATGCTTGAAAATATGCCCGCGGCGCTGGTATAAAAGTGATCGCACCAACGGCAACGAAAAGCCAAGGCATTGCCTTGGCTTTTATAAGTTTTCATTGGTGATTTTGATCACCTTCAAAATATATTTTCTTTTTTTATCATCCAATTTTCGTATTTCATTGATGATTTCCGACATCATATATTCTGCTGAATTTACAGCGCTTTCCGATATGAAATAGGCAATATCGCAATCCAAAATAGAGGAAATGGCACCCAGCAGATCAAGGCTGATCTTTGTGATGCCGCGCTCCACCTGACTGACATATCCAATGGATACATTCAATTGCTCTGCCAACACCTCTTGTGTCATTTCTCTGCTCTTGCGCACTCGCTTAATGCGCTCGCCGATCAGTCTGTAATCTATATTCATAAGTGCTCCTTTTTGCCTTTTATAAAATTAGAATACAACACCTATAGCTAAAAAAGAAGAAATGTATAGCTAAAATTTTAGTTATTAGTATTGACTATAGCCAAAAAACATGATACAATGTGTTCATGCTAAAACGAAAGGAGCGCACTATGGCAATAGCCGATATTATCAAATATGAAGGTGACAACAGCACTTTCATATGGAAGCATCCGTGTGAGGACTTCAATACGACAACGCAGTTGATCGTCCACGAGTCGCAGGAAGCACTTTTCTTTGCCAACGGTCAAGCTCTTGACCTCTTTGGCGCGGGACGGCACACACTTGAAACGCAGAATATTCCTCTACTCCGCAAGATCATCAACATCCCAACGGGAGGACAAACACCTTTCCATTGTGAGGTCTATTTCATCAACAAGACCGAGCAAATGGCAATTCGTTGGGGGACAGACTCCAAGGTTCAATACGTAGAGCCGACCTATAAGTTCCCCATATCCATTGGAGCATCGGGAGAAATGACGCTCAGCGTTGAGGATTCGAGAAAACTTCTCATCAAGCTCGTCGGCACAGAAAACTATCTTGACCGTCAAAGCCTCGTGACTTATTTCCGCGCGGTGCTGATGACTAAGGTCAAGACCTATATGGCGCAGACAATGCGTCAAAATGCTATCAACATTTTCGAGATTGACGAGCAGCTTGAAGCCTTTTCAAAAGATATACACGCAAAGCTGATCGATGATTTCCTTGAATACGGAGTCAATCTCAGCCGTTTCTACGTTACAACAATAGTTAAGCCCGACGGAGATCCGCAATATGAAC
>CAZOWH010000096.1:0-7663 GCA_964583425.1 uncultured Lachnospiraceae bacterium | reverse complement strand
TAACAGAGGGAAGGGAGTGAGACGCACACGGCAATATTGAAAAAGGCTTGGAGCATACTTTCGGGCGTGCTGGTGCTTGCCGTTATCATTCTTGGCATTTTGCTGGTCGGCGTGCGGCTGGTGGGTCTCGAGCCTTACACCGTAATTTCCGGCTCCATGGAGCCCACTTATCACGTTGGCTCTCTGATTTACGTAAAAAAGGTGGATCCCATGACCCTGCAGGAGGGAGATCCGATCACCTTTTATTTAAACGACAATACCATTGTCACACACCGCATTATTGAGGTGATCACGGATGAAGATGATCCCACTGCAAGAAGCTTTCGCACACAGGGTAATGCCAATGATACGCCCGACGGAGACCCCGTCCGCGTGCATCAGGTGATCGGCAAGCCGATCCTTTCTATCCCGTATCTTGGCTATCTTGCCCTGTATATTCAGCAGCCGCCGGGGCGCTTTGTGGCACTTGGCTTTTGCCTTGCGCTGCTGGCAGCCATTTTGCTGGTTGATCTGATCAAGGCGCTCTTTTCATCGGACAAGAGCAACGAGGGGGAGGGCGATCCCCCCGCACAAGCATGAAGTGATGCCGGAAACGGCTGGGTAAAGGGCGCAACCGCCTCCGGCGGCATCCTGACACCGAAATAAGACCGTTTTCCCGAGGTAAATGTTTACCGCGCAACCTCCTACGGGCTTCGATCCCCCCAAAAAAACACGCAAAAAAGGCGCACGTGCGCCTTTTTTGCGTGTTTTTTGCCTTTAAATGATAATCATTGCTTCCACCATTATTACTCGTAATCGTTAAAATAAAAGCGGTCAAAAAATTTTTCCAGGGTAATGTCAAAGCCAAGGCAGATCTGCTTGATGGTGTTCAGCTGAATGTGTGCGGTGGAGCCGCGCATAAAGTCGTAAAGGGTAGAGGGGGTAAGTCCGCCGCGCAAGCTTACATCGCAAATATTGGTGTGCTTTTCCATCAGCAATTCCCGGATCCTTTGGCGTGCCGCATCATCAACCGTCATGGCAATTGTCTCCTTATTCTTTAGTACGGCGCTCCGTTACGGAGTGCCGTATTTATTGTATGGTATACCGTGGCATAAAATCTTACGCTATACCGTATTGACAAGACTGCATATTTATGATAAAATTACGGTACACCGTAAAAATGGGAGCACGTTGCATTTCGCTTGATTCTGTCACGGGGAAGGGCGAATTTTGTCGTGCCCGCGGTGCAAAACAGCGTGTTTTTTGTGCTTTGCGTCGTGTGCGTGCGTACGGGAAGGGGGAGACACCGCGCTCGAGCGTAGGCTTTTGGAAAATACGGCGGGTAACGTGCCGCGTTTTAGGCATTTTTGCTTGCGTTTGCCAATGCTTTGCGGCAAGCCTGCTGCGCGCATCTCTATGTGATGCGCCGTGCATTTATACGCGCGCGTGCGGGGTGACAGCATGCGCGGATGCATGATTTTTCAAAATTGCGGCAAATTTTATGCAAATTGCGTGAAAAACACATTGCTTTAGTGTTACAAAAGGCTCATTTTTGGTTAATTTGTGCAATACCCCATGTTTAAATGCTGCAATTTTATTAAATGTTTCAAAAAAAATAAATTGACAGATACAACATTTTATGATAGAATTATTCTGCCTAAATTTTGTGTTATTTATTAATTATATAAAAATACAATTTAGAGCAGTTTCAAACCGCATAACTCAAGCGCCCCTATCATAAAACCAAGGAGAGCTGTTAATGAAAAAAGCACTAAAAATTTTAAGACTGACGTTTGTAGCCCTCTTGCTGGCGGCAACCATCGGCGTGATGATATTCACCATCGTATCGGTGAATGTCTTTAACCGACAGGATCGCAGCGTTTTCGGCTTTCAGATGTTTATTGTCTTATCCGATTCGATGAGCGCCACCGATTTCGATGCAGGCGACCTGATCCTGACCCGTTCGGTTGATTTTGCCAAGCTGGAGGATGGTGACATCATCACCTTTATCTCGCAAAACCCCGGTAGCTATGGTCAGGTGGTTACGCATAAGATCCGTGAGCATACCACCCACAAAAACGGTCAACCGGGTGTCATTACCTACGGTACCACCACCGATACCAACGATAATGCCGTGGTAACCGAGGAATTCCTGATCGGCAAGTACGTGGGTCGTGTCCCCAAGGCGGGTGTGTTTTTCAATTTCCTGAAAACGCCCGTCGGATATCTCGTTTGCATACTTCTGCCCTTTGTGGCATTGATCTTGTATCAAGGCTATAACTGCTTCCGCTTGTACCGCAGATATAGGGAGGAGCAGTTTGGCGATGTAAAGGCGGAACGCGAAAAGCTGGAGGCAGAGCGTGCCGAAAACCAAAAGATCATGGATGAGCTGAAGGCACTGCGTGAGCAGCTGACCGCCACCATGAGCACACAGGGCGGCAATGCCGCCGCGCCCCCTGCCGATCCCCCTGCCGAGCAGGAGGAAAAGAAGGAACCGCCGCAATGACAGCTTTTTCGCTTTTTTGCGACTGTTAGTAATAGAGGGTCTCACCCTCGCCCCGCGCGTAAGGCTTACGCGCGGGCGCGCGGGCTTTGCCCGCGCGCCGGAGCAGTGCTTGGATATGTACTGTACTACAAGCACCTATCAGCGCATCCCGCGCACGCTAACGCGTGCATATGCTTTGCGCGCGCACGTATACACGTGCAAGGCGCGTGCAAGCGGCGCCCTTGGCGCATAACCTAATTTTGATGTACACGGGGTGCCCCCCGTTTACATATACAGTTTGTCAAATCATCTAAAGGAGGAAAAATTCATGACAGACCGCAAATCAATCAAGAGAGCATTGATCTCCAGCGTTATTGCTATTCTGCTTTGCTGCACAATGCTCGTCGGCACCACCTTTGCGTGGTTTACCGATTCCGTTTCCATTGAGCGCAACATCATCCAGTCCGGTAACCTGGATGCTGAGCTTGAGTACGCTCTGTGGGACATCACCACCGGCACCTGGGGTGAGTATCAGGCAGTTACTTCCACCACATCCGTGTTTGACGAGAATACGCTGTGGGAGCCCGGTGTAACCGAGGTCGTAAAGTTCAGAGTTTCCAATGTTGGTTCTCTCGCGTTCAAGTACGAGCTTGGTATTCAGGTTCGTACCGAGGAGACCTCTACCAATGTATACGATAAGGAGTTTAAGCTCTCCGATTACATCCTGGTAGGCAGCGCTGCTCCCGGTCAGGTCACCGACCGTGAAACCGCTGCATCCTTCGCGAAGAAGAACATCAACGAGTCCACCAACCTCGCAGTAGTTGAGGTGATGGGCGTTGAGATCCCCGCTTGGCTTGAGGGCGCTAAGACCGTTGAGGGCGAGACCGTTGCTGAGACTGCAGAGTGGGCATTCGTGATCCACATGCCCGAGTCCGTTGGTAACGAGGCTAACCACAAGACCGGCGTTGATGCTCCTCGCATCGAGTTCAGCATCGTTCTGCTCGCAACCCAGGTCGCTTGGGAGTCCGATGACTTCGGTACCGACTATGACAAAAACGCAACCTACCCCGTGCTGGTAGAGAACACCGCTGATCTCACCGCTGCGATCGCTGCAGGCAATGACGTTGTGCTCCGTAACGACGTTACCCTCGACGAAACGCTTGAGGTTGGCGCAGAGGATGTTGTGATCTACGGTAACGGCAACAAGCTTACCGCTCCCGTGGGCGGCACCCGTGTTGTAAATGCAACCGGTATTGAGAATGCCAATGTGAAGCTGGTTGGCGTTGACATTGATGCCAATGATGCAGAGAGAGCAATCTCCTTCTACAACAACACCAATGTAAACCTTGAGCTTGACAGCTGCACCGCAACTGCCAATGCTTACGCGCTTAACATTGCGTCCGGTAACAAGAACGTTAACCTTGTGATCTCCAACTCCGATATCACCGGCTATGCTGCAGTAAACCTCTGGTCTACCACCAAGGCTACCTTCCGCAACTGCACGCTGACCGGCGTAAACGACTATGCAGCCAACGGCTCTAACGATTTCGCTACCATCGTAGTAAACGAGGGTGCCGATAACTGCGAGCTTGTATTCGAGAACTGCACCATCGTTCGCGAGTATACCGCAGCAGGCGCAACTCAGTACCATGTAATTGATAAGGGTGTTAACACCTCCATTACCTGGACCGACTGCACCTTCAAGACCGTGTGTGACACCACGGAGACCGTTAATCCCGCTGCTGTTGCGTGGCAATAAGCACGATCTGAGCTTACCGATCAAATAACGATCAACTCCTCCCCCGCCCTCGGCGGGGGGCGGGGGAGATAACTTGGGGCGGGGCACAGCACCAAGGAAACGTCTAAGGCTCGCATAGCGAGCGAATCATCTCACCGTGTGAATGATCACACGGTAAAGGAGCAAACACAAATGAAAAAAAATATCGTTACGCTTATGATCATGACCATCGCATTGCTTGGCGTAGTAGCCATATTGCTGATGAACAGCCTGCAGGAGGCGCATGATTTTGAGAAAAGAGTCCGCATTGATAGGAACGGTGTGGTCACTGAGAAATTGGAGGTCAACGACCTGTCGTTGAACCCCGGAGCCAAAACAGAATACACCGTGAAGCTGAAATGCAAGCTTGAGGGAACGTACGACCTTTCTTTGGTGTTTGTGGAAACCAAGCAAAGCCCCTTAAAGGATTTCGTAAATGTGACGGTTGAGCACAAGGGCGAAGTCCTAAAGACCGCCACTCTTGCAGAGCTGCTTTCGGGCACCTCAATAGATCTTGTGTGCGACCTGAGCTCGGTGGAATATACCGACCTTATCGTGCGGTTTGAAATGCCGCTTGATGTCGGAAACGAGGCAAAGTGCGCCACGGCGGATTTTGACATAGATATGAAAATAGCCATTCAGGCATAACGGAGGATTAAAAAATGTCACCGAAAGTAAAAAAAGTAATTTCTATCGTTACCAATGTGCTGTTTTATATCTTTATCGCGGTTTGTTTGCTTGCTCTCACGCTTTCCATCCTCTCCAAGAAGGAAACAGATGCAGCCAATATTTTTGGCTATCAGATGAGATACGTGCTTACCGCATCGATGGAGGCGAGTGAGGCAACCGATGTCAGCGCTTATGAGGTCAAGTCCATCAAGCAAAAATCGGTTGTATTCATTCAAAGCGTACCGAATGACCCTGCCGAGGCAGAGGCATGGTATGCCTCGCTAAAGGTGGGCGACGTACTGACCTTCCGCTATGTTTACACCAGCCAAGAGACCATCACGCACCGTATTATTGACATTCGTGCCAAGGAAAGCGGCGGCTATCTGATCGCTCTTGAGGGTGATAACAAGGGTGAGGATGCACAGGTCATGACGCAGACCATCGATACCTCGCTGACCGAAAGCCCCAACTACGTGATAGGTAAGGTTGTTGCTGTCAGCTACCCGCTCGGCTTGCTTGTATCACTCTTGCGCAGTGATGTGGGCCTCATTTGCGTGGTGATCGTTCCCGCGGTCATCATCATCATCTTTGAGGCAATGCGCATCAGCAATCTGCTTGCGGCAGATCGCAAGGCTAAGGCGAAAGAGGAAAAGGAACAAACACAAAATGAAATTGAGGAGCTCAAGCGTCAGCTTGCCGCTCTGCAAAACACCCCCCCTGCAGGCGGAGAACCGCCGCAGGAACAAACCCCTCCTGCTGGTGGTGAAGCACCGCCACAGGACAACAATGAAGGAGAACAACAATAATGGATGCAGTTTACATAGTATTTATGGTGCTGGTTTGCTTCTTCTGTGTTTTCTGCATGGGTATTGCCCTGATGGACATGGTCGGCGAGGCCATGAACAGAAAAAAACGCAGACAGATAGAGGCTGAGGCGCTGACTCAGGCAGCTATCACTGCTGCTCCCGCTCCTGCTCCCGCAGAGGAGGCTCCCGTAGAAGAGCCTGCTCCTGTTGTTGAAGAAGTGAAAGAAGAAGAGTCCGTTGCCGAGGCAGAGCCCGAGGCTGAGGAGGCGCCTGCAGAGGAAGCCCCCGCTGAGGAAGCCCCCGCTGAGGAAGCCCCCGCTGAGGAGGACGGCTCCGTCTCCTTCCGCGCAGCAGGCAACACCGAAACGCTTGAGGACAAATATCTTGCCCTTTCCCGTGAGGAGAAATCCTATTACGATACCATTCAGGCCCATGCAATCGGCAAGGCGGGTTCTAAGAGATTTCTTACCGCACGCTATGAGGAGATCAAGATCGGCCGTAACCGTCTGGTACGCATGACTATCAAGCGTGGCGTGATCGTCTGTGAATTTACGCTTTACAACACCGATTTCAAGAACTACATTGAGGAAAACGACATCAGCGTGAAGCATTCCTCTACTGTAATGAAGATCACCGGTGAGGCTGCCGTGCAGGCCGCTCTCGACAGTATCGATATTGCAGAGCAGAATGTGATCAAGGAGAAGGAATACAAAAAGCAGCAGGCGCGCGAAAAGCGCAGACAGGAACGCCTTGCAAAGGCTGCAGCGGAAAACGCCGAGAACACCGAGGCTTAATTGCTGCATGACGTAACACTATTATAATAATAGGAAAGGAGGTATGTGAAGTGAAGAGAACGAAGCTTTTGACTGCAATTGGTGCACTGGTGTGCAGCCTTGCCCTTTTGGTAGGCGGCACGTATGCCCTGTTTACCGATGAGGCTAAGATCACCAACCACCTGCAGGCAGGCACTATGGAGCTTACGCTTGTGCGTACCAACTATCAGCACAATCTTTTGAACGAGAGAGGCTTTATTGCCGATGTCACGCCCGAGGGCAGTGACGCAGACATGGACTTTTCGGAGGCGAATGAGGAAAACCTGTTTGGCTTGACCGCTGAGACTCTGTTTGCACCCGGCGCCAGCGCTACGGCAAATTTGACCATCTCCAACCAAAAGCAGGATGCTGTGGATGCCACCATCACCGATGATGAGGCTGTTGACACCTCCAGCGATGTAGCCTTTGGCTACTGGCTTGAGCTGGTGGTTGCTGACGACTCTCAGGATGTTGCACTGAAGCATCAGCTTGAGGTTACCGTTGTGGTAAACCCCGGTGAGGATGATGAGTATACCTACACGCAGCTGCTGGGCGGTGACGCAACCAGCTTTGCGATCCGTCCTACCGAGTCGCCCTACATCGGCATTCTCGGCGTAGGCGATGCACAGAATTTTGATGTAACCGTTACCTTCATGAATATGGATACCGACGGCAGCATCAATAATCTGGCAAAGAACAACTCCGTAACCTTTGACCTTATTGTAAAGGCAGTACAGGTGACCTCCGAGTCTTGATCGTATAAAGGATCAAGGCCGGGTCAACAAATAACCCCCGCCGCGTGGCGCTAATGCGCTACGCAGCCAAGCATTCCCCCCCACGCGCCGCGCGGGGAGCCTCCTACGGTGGCTCCCTTCCCCCGGAGGACACTCCGGGAGTGCCTCCGGGGGAGGGAAGAAGGATAAAGATTTGGTATAAGAGATACATACATCAATGCCTCTCTTCATGCTAAAAAACACCTTGTTTTTGCACACCTTGTTTTGTTTCAATGTTTTGGGTGTGCGAGGACCCACTTATTTAAGGAGAAAAAACATGAAAAAGAAAGTATTACTCAGCTCAGTACTCTCTATTGTACTGTGCCTGAGCCTCATCTGCGGCGCAACCTTCGCGTTGTTCA
>CAZOWH010000095.1:0-7667 GCA_964583425.1 uncultured Lachnospiraceae bacterium | reverse complement strand
TGCTTACCGCAGGTATCGTAGACCCCACCAAGGTAACCCGTTCCGCGCTTCAGAATGCGGCTTCTATCGCTTCTGTGGTTCTTACCACCGAGAGCGTTGTTGCCGACAAGAAGGATCCCGCAGCCGAGGCTGCAGCAAATGCTGCAATGGCAGGCGGCGGCATGGGCGGCGGGATGTACTAATACAAAACGTCAAGAATATAAAAGAAGGGCAGCCCTTTTAAAAAAGGGCTGCCCTTCTTTCTTGTTTTTGACATTCATCAAAAACAATTCAATCTTCCCTCCTGTCTTATAGGGACAGCTGTCCTCGGCTATGCCGAGCATGTCGACGCTCGCTTTACTCGGTCACGGCGTCCTCTACTGTTCGCTTGTTCGCACCGCATCGATCATGCGAAAATGATCCCCCAGCCGCTTTGCACCTCCCTTTACACAAGGAGCTTCCGTGAACTCCCATGTTTTTATTCCACCACTGCAAGTGGTGATTTACTTGCGCTAAGGCTACAATCAGAAGGGGAGAAGGGACTTTTGCAAAAGTCCCTTCTCCCCTTCCTCATCCATTCAAAACCTGTTTCGTTTTATGAAAGCTCTGTAAAATGGCGGGCATAGGCGGCGGGAGACATATCCATCATACGGCGGAACTCGGCGGAAAAGTACGCCACGCTTTCAAACCCGGATTGCAGCGCCGCCTCGGTGACATTGCAAATTCCCGTTTCCAGCATGCATGCGGCGGAATCGATACGCCTTTGCTTGATATATTCAAGAGGCGATACGCCGTAAAAGCGGCGAAATTCGCGTCTGAAATAGACCTCACTCACGCCGCGCATGGCAGCAAGCTCCCCAATGCGCAGTGTATTATCGGCAAAATGCTCATCCATAAAGCGGCGCACCTTAGTTAACTGCGGCGGAGGTGCCGCCACGGGGGCGGCAAATGCTTCCTCAGCCATTGCCAGCAGGCGCATTACAGTAGAAAGACAAGAAAATCCGACACCCGACGAGAGAAATTTGGCGTGTGCGCAGCAAAAATTCTCAAAAACCGTCTCAGGCGCGGCAGGGCGGCAGGAAAGCGGGCATTCCCCAAACAGCGGAGTATCGTCTGCGGTATAAATATGTAAAATATGCATCACGCCCGGCTCCAGCACCTCAGTAATATAATCAAGCCCGCGCGGGATATAGGTAATGCTGCCGGGCTCAGAGCGCAGATCCCCCCGCGCGCTTGAAATGCTTGTCACGCCGCTTTCGCGATAAGTCAGCGAAAAAAAATTCGCGCCCGCCCACAAACACAGCAGGTGTTTTTTGCTTTGTAACCACACCGACGGTGAAATACGTGATCATGGGCATGTGCCTTTGCTGCATGCTGCCACCCCCTTTTTTAAAATCATAGCACAAAAGCTGTAAAAAAGCAAGAATTTGGTTTCGAAAACCTAAAAAATGTTATTTTTTCTTGTAGCGGCGGCTGCCGTGGCATGATACAATAAAGGCAACACATTATGAAAGGATGGTATTTTTACCATGTCTAATTAAACGAACTGATCGCAACCGCCGTAAAGCGCGAGGGTATTGACCTTATTGGCTTTGCGGGTAAGGATCGCTTTGCGGATGTTCCCGCACAGCAAAATCCCTTTTCCATTTTCTCCGAGGGCAAGACCGTCATCATGCTTGGCAAGCGCATTTGCCGCGGTGCCTTGCGCGGTGTTGAGGAGGGCTCTAACTTTGGCGACTACCGCCTGTTCGGTGCCAACTGGCTTGAGGATGAGTTCCTTTCCCTTGCCTGCTACAATTTGGTAAGAGTGTTGGAGGATGAGGGCTTTGAGGCTGTGCCCGTATTCCCCAACCCCTCCGAGCTTGCTCCCATGGGTGTTTCGGTGGCTGAGGGCCGCCCCGCCCCCAACGTTTGCCCCGATTTTGACCGTGCCGCCGTTGCCTGTGGGCTTGGCGAAATTGGTCTTTCCGGCATTTTCCTTTCCCCACAATACGGCTCCCGTCAGCGTTTCCATATGATCATTACCGATGCCGAGATCGAGGCAACACCTCTTTCTGCACGCCCCGTATGTGACGGCTGCGGCAAATGTGCGGCTGTTTGCCCCTTCGGCGCCATTGATACAAAGAACACCACCGAGGTCAATATCTGCGGTAAGGTGATGAAGGTTGCCACCGTCAATTACAGCATTTGCAACACCTGCAAGAATGGCGCATGCCCCAACCGCCTCTCCGACCTTGGCAAGCCGGACCGCGTAGCTGCACTCTGCAACCGCACCTGCCTTTGCCACCTTGAGGAGAACGATGTACTGGATAACAAGTTTGAAACAAGCTTCCGCAAAAAGGAGGCTTGGGTGATCGGTCCGAGCCGCACACACACCGTGACTGAGGATGTTGTGTTGGGTGGCGCATTTCAAGCCAAGGGTGGTAAAAACTGATGAAGCTGACAAGTGAAATGATAAAGGCGCATGCTGCCGAGCTTGGCATTGACTGTATTGCCATCGGTAACATTGAGCGCTTTAAGAACGCACCGCCGCTGATGTCGCCCATTTCCTACTTTCCCGAGGCAAAATCCGTGATCGCGGTTGCCATGCGTATTCCGCGCGGCACCTATCGCGGCATTGAGGAGGGCACGCATTGGCACAACTACACCTTTTATTCCTATAACAAGCTGAATTCCCTCTTCCGCCCCCGCCTTTCCTACGAGCTTTGCCGTTTTATTGAGGATCACGGCTGGGAGGCTGTGGCGCACTACCCCGCCGTGCCCGAGGGCAACGGTGTGAACCGTGAGCCCGTAGCTGAGGGCAAGCTCCCCTCCGATATCGTTTGCTCGGTACGCTTGATTGCTGCGGGCTGCGGTCTTGGTGAGGTGGGCTTTTCCAAGGTATTCTTAACCAAAAAATTCGGCCCTCGCGTGCGTATTGGCCTCATTTTCACCGATTGCGAGCTTGAGCCGGACCCCATTCTCGACACGGGAGATATCTGTATCCATTGCGGTGCCTGCACACGTGCCTGCCCCGGCAATGCCATCCCCCCCGTAAAGGATGAGGGGGCACGCCTGACGGTTGATTTTGGCGAAAAGAAGATCTGGTACGGTGATGTGCACATGGGGCGCTGCACGCTCTCTCATCATGGCATGAACAACGAGTGCTCTCCCTTCCTCAAGATGGACTTCCCCAACATGGCATTTGACGTACGCAACACGCAAATGAGCGAGGAGGAGGCATATATGCTTTGCTACACGATCGCCAACGGCAAGTGGGGCCGCAAGCCCGGCAAGGCGCTGCTGCCCTACAACAACTACATTCTTTCGCACACCCATTACATGGCAATTTGCGGCGCGCGCGGCTGTATCCGTGCCTGCATGAATGCGCTGGAGAAGGCAAACCGCATTGAAAACAAGTTTGTAAATCCCTTCTATCGCAAGAAAAGCTGGCTGCTCCCGAATCAGCCCGAAACTGTTTCGCGCGGTGTAAATCCCTTCCGTGAAAAGTACATCGACGAAAAGTACCCCGGACTCCGCGAGGGCGAGTACGAAAGACCCGAAAAGGGCTTCCATTAAGACAAAATACGTCATATCAAAAAAGAGCATTTCGGCACAAGCCGAAATGCTCTTTTTGCTCAAATTTTCTCTACCCAAACGGGGCTGCACCAGCCAAATCTGCCGTCGGCAAGCTCCACACGCAGATAAAAATAATCGGTATCATTCTCCTGCTTGTAATCAAACAGCAGCCGGGTAAGGGCGGTGGTATCGTTTTTCTCCGACAGCATCACATAATTGCGGCAATTTTTTACCAGCGTGACCTGCTTTACGGGCACATCTGCCTTCACAGAGAGGTAAATGCTGAGATCCTCTCCCGGGGCACGGCGGATGGTCTCGCCCATCCAATGCCCGTTGATGCGGAAGTCGATCTCCATTCTGCCGCGCATATCGCCCTCGGGTCTGCCAAGCATAAAGGCATAGGTACGCTTGGCGCGAATGGCATCAAAAATAGCATCGTGCGTATTTTCCTCCGCCCACACGCCCGTCACGCCGGGGTACATACCGGGATAACCGCGCTCCTCCACCAAAAGCCCGCCCATGCCCTTGTGATCGTCACTGGCACCGAGCACACCGATCTTGGCACCCTTCTTGAGGGCATCCTGCAGAAATCCGCCCTCAAAGCAGCTTTTGCTGACAAACGCGGGGTTGCCCATATACTCAGCGGCATCGCCGCGTGAGATCACCTCCATCAAAGGCGTGATAAGCTCAACATCAAGCGCAGCAAAATCCGTGCTTGAGCCGATCAAATAGGTATCGTGCGGCGCGGTAATGATATTTTCATCGGCAAGCACCTCGCGCAAACGCTGCGCGGTCAGCTCACCGTCGCGCACATCGCGCACAAGCGCGGCATCGTCATCGCGGAAATAAAACACCAAATTGTCATAAAAGGGATAGGAATCTCGCTCATAAGCAAGAATGGTGGTAAATTTCCCCTCCTCGCGGTAGCGCTTGACCGCATCCCTGATGATATCCCATTTAGAGGGACTGCCCTCCCAAAGCGTTGGCTTACCGACACCGCCGTGATCGTGATCGCTCACCACGGCAAAATCAAGCCCTGCCACATCGCGCAGGCGGGTAAAATAGGTATCGATATCGGGTGTACCATCGGAAAGGTTGGTGTGCCCGTGCATTTCACCCACAAAGGGGCAGAGCGTGGGTGCGGGAGGATAAAAGGCTTCTTGTGCCTCACGCATGCCGCGCCGCAGCGTCTTGGTATCCTCGGCTCGCCCGTGGTAAACGATATCGGAGAGCGCCGCACAGCGATAGGGCACATCTACTCTTTTGGCTTGATGTCTTTCGGGGTGCTTCATCGTGATTCTCCTTTATTCCTCGGCTTCGGGCTCGGCATCCAGCCAAATGGGGTTACCCACACAAATGCGGAAGCCACCGTGTGTGAGGTCAACGACCTCGGCACGGTAGAAGGCACGCTCCTTTACCTCAAGCGAGAGATATTGCGGCTCGTCGCCATTAAACATCGAAGCATAGGCAAGACCCTTGTCGGTGTAAACACGCAGCTCGTAAGCGGTATTATCGCGACGGGCGGGGGCGTGAAGGTCGCCCACGCGCAGCGTCAGCTTCATACCATCGCGGTAAGAGATTTCAGAGCCCATCGGATGCCCATCGATCATCATTTGCATACCAAAGGCACCCACGGCATAATCGGCGCTGCGCATCACATCAAAGAAGGCTCTGCCCGATTTTTCCTTCGAATAGAAGGTGGAAACACAGCCGCTGCTCACGCCGCCGTGCGTATCCGATCCGCCCGAAGCCCACACGTGCTTGCCAAGTGCCAAAATATCACACCACAGATCATAGCTGCGGATGGAGGAATGGTTGCGATAGCTGCCTACCATGACCTCAAGATACATATGCTCTCCCATATAATAATCCAACGGGTCACTTGAAACCATATTCGACTTCGGGTGCGGGTGCACCATCATGCCGCCGATCGACTGGATATAGCTCGTTAGCTCCATAAAGCGCTCTTTGGTAAATTTGGGGTATTTGAAGCTGCCCGTCAGCTCGTCGCCGCGGAATTCAAATTCGGGGAAGTTTGCCAGCACCATGGCGAGCCCGTACTTGTGTGGGAAAAGCATGTTATAGTGCATGCTCTTATCCAGCGCATGCTCAAGGTCGGTGATGCTCGTGCCAGGCTCGGTGCCTATGATAAAGCGCTCCTCATCCCACTCGGGCAGAAAGAAGCCGCGCATCTGGCGGTGGTCAACGATAGCGGCAAAATCGATCTGCTTCTCATCCATTGCGGCGGGCCAATCGGCAAGCGGGAGCTTGCCGTCACTTGTACCACCGCTGTTGCTGTGCACATGCTGGTCGCCGTGGTAGGGACGATAATCCTCATAGTAAGCATCCAACGCCGTAAAATCGGCATTGGCAACGCCGAGCACGGTGTGTGCATCGGGCATATCGGTCTCCCAATCCTCGGCATAATTTTCAATCATATCGGGGGCTTCTACGGGAGGCATTACAGCATGCTCTACCTCAGCCTCAAAGCCCTCCAAATGGCAGCTTTTGAGGGTTACGCCGTCGCCTGCACCCCAGATAGAGACCGCCGCGCGGTTGCCGCGCGTATCCACAAGGCGGCAATTTTCAAGTGTAAGCGTGCAATTTTCGTTGGCAAGCTCGGGGTTAAAGAAGGCCTCGCCCGCGCGGGAGGAATCTACAAAAACGCTATTGGTAACGCGCATTTCAATGGCGCCCTGCTCGGTGCCGATCAGTGAGGTGGCAATGCCGTGCTCACCGCCAATATCCTTTAAGTAGCACTCGTTAAAATCAATACGTGTTACGGGTGCATTTTTGGCGTAGCTCGAAAAGCTGCGCGTGATATCGGTAAAGCCAAGCACCTGCGAGGTACCGTTGATGACCAAGCGAGAAAAGGTGATCTGCTCTGCATTGATCTGTGCAAAAAGGCCGCCGCGACCAAGCTCAAAAAAGTTGTCAAGACGGATATTATCCAGCATTACATCACGGTGCAGCTCCGTATCGGCAGCAAGATGCCCAAAGGCATAGAGCGTGTAGCCGCAGGGACCCTTGTTAATGATATTGCGAAAAGCGTACTTGCAGGGGCGGTCGCCCTTGGTGCGCCCGTCGAGTATACGGAAAAATTTGCTACAGGTAAAGCCATCCAGCACCAGCGTATCAATCGCGGCATCACCCGCGATCGCCAGCCTGCCAAAATATCTGCTGCCGCACAGCTCGCTTTCCCCTTCCCCCTCACGTGCGGGGTTGAGTGTGGGAACTGCAAGAGGATCATCGCTCTCAAACAAGCTTGAAGCAACGCCTGCCTGCTCACCCAGCAAAATACGAGAGGCGGTGAAGGTCACCGTCTCCTCACGCACCCTTCCGATCTGGTGCTTGCCTGCGGAAAACAGAATAACCGGTGCATTGAAGGATTCATAGGGCAAGCCCGCAAGCACGATATCGGGTATTTCCGTTGCCGCCTTGTCAGCCTCGTAGCAGCTGGCAAACAGATTGACGCCTGCCTCCACGGCATAGGTAACTCCCTTATAAGTAAAGGTATCCTTGGAGGAATTTTCAAAATCACTTTGTACGGCATAATAGCCCTTTGGTAGCAGCTGCATGATGTGCTCCTTTCTTATTACCAATATTACCCTTATTATAACAAGCACGAAAAAGGATTGCAAGGGATTTGTGAATTAATTTGTGTTTTTGAGCGTGATCACCGCATTTTTTTGGGGGGCGCACACGGTGCGCGGTGTTTAACGAATGCGAAATTCGAAATGCGAAATGCCAAATGTGTACACGGTACACTTATGAGAAAATATGAGTGCGTACCACCGTGATTAACAAGGAATAGCCCCGTGGCGGCTCTCTTGAGCCGCACGCGGGGCTGATTTTATACTGTTTTTAGATATTACACGCTATGCACGCCAAGTGCTTGGTCGGCGTTCGCATCTACGCCGTACTTTTTCCTTTTGCGCTCCTCAAAGAATTTGAGTGCCACCTGCTCAAAGAGGGCATAGGTGAGCACATCCTCCTCCTGCTCCATATAGCCTGCGATCTTGGCGCGGAGGCTATCAAGCTCGGGGGCAAGCTGATCGGCAGGGCGGCAGGTGATGGGTTGCTCGTCACCAATGATCTTTTTGGTGATGGCCGGATCGATGGGCATTGGC
>CAZOWH010000094.1:6738-7695 GCA_964583425.1 uncultured Lachnospiraceae bacterium | reverse complement strand
GTCACGCCCTCGTTTGCATCAACCATAATGAGGCACACGTCGGCGCGCTCTACCGCCATATGGGCACGCAAAACGCTGTATTTTTCAATATTGTCGTTGATCTTTGACTGTCTGCGAATGCCTGCGGTGTCGATAAAGGTGAACTTGCCGTACTCGTTTTCAACGGTGGTATCCACCGCATCGCGCGTGGTGCCCGCAATGCTCGATACGATCATGCGCTCCGCACCCACAAAGCGGTTGATGATAGAGGATTTACCCGCGTTCGGCTTGCCGATTACGGCTACCTTGATGCTGTCGTCCTCCTCGTCCTCGGAATCCTCCGTGGGAAGTACCGCCAGCACCGCGTCAAGCACGTCGCCCGTGCCGCTGCCGTGGATCGAGGAAACGGGTATCGGCTCGGCATCAAAGCCGAGCTCGTAAAACTCGTAAAATTCATAGGGCAGATCGCCCACGCGGTCGCATTTGTTGATGGCAGGAACCACGGGCTTGCCGCTTTTCTTCAGGAGCACCGCAATGTCGCGGTCGGCGGCGGTCACACCCGTGCGCACATCGCAGAGCAGGATGATCACATCTGCGCTCTCGATCGCCACCTCTGCCTGAAATTTCATTTGAGAGAGGATCACATCATCGGTCTTGGGCTCGATGCCGCCCGTGTCAATGAGGGTCAGCCTTCTGCCACACCATTCGGTCTCGCCGTAAATGCGGTCGCGTGTTACGCCGGGCGTGTCCTCTACGATAGAACGGCGTTCGCCGATCAGTTTATTGAAAAAGGTGCTTTTGCCAACATTGGGTCTGCCCACGATGGCAACAATCGGTTTTGCCATTTGTTTGTCCTCCTGTCATGAAAATGAAATGCGTTATGTAAAAAATGTGTCAATTTTCTGCCTTTTGGCATTAAAACGGTATGCCGTTAACAAGCGCGGCGGGAAAATTTGCGCCCTCGCCCCAAAGGCAATC
>CAZOWH010000094.1:0-6638 GCA_964583425.1 uncultured Lachnospiraceae bacterium | reverse complement strand
ATATTTTAACCATCCCATTGCCGCAGAAACCGTAGGGGAGGGGTTTCCCCTCCCGTTCTGCTCATCTACAATTAAGATCAAATGTATATGATTTGGCATGATTACATAGCAATCGGGATGCATATGGGGGAATTTTTGGTTGATGGTCTTGATAAAATGCTCAACAATCAGACCTTTTGGGGTTAATTGCGGGAGGGGAGACCCCTCCCCTACGATTAAGGAAAATATATTTTGGCGATTTTGCGCGCAAATTGTTAAGAAATACGCGCCGGCAGTGCTATAATCGATTTCCGACCATCGATTGCGTTTGCGTTTGGGAAATTGAGTGCTCATTGTAGCGGCGATCTCCCCACCAAGGCGGCAAGGAGTGCTGAGTATGCCGTTAACAAGCGCGGCGGGAAAATTTGCGCCCTCGCCCCAAAGGCAATCATCCTTCCACGTTTGCGGATTTTTCGCGATATACGCGGCAATCTCCTCATATTCCCGCCCGTTTCGTATCACGTGATCGTAAAAGGAGCGTTGGAAAATTTTTTCGCCCGAAGTGTGGTTTAATGCATTGATTTCCTTTGTGGCAAAATATTTTAACCATCCCATTGCCGCAGAAACCGTAGGGGAGGGGTTTCCCCTCCCGCCCCGTTCTTTTACAATTAAAATCAAATGTATATGATTTGGCATGATAACATAGCAATCGGGATATATTTGAGGATATTTTTGATTGATGGTCTCAATGAGCTTCTGAATGACAAGACCTTCTTGGTTCAATCGCGGGAGGGGAGACCCCTCCCCTACGATGGAGGAAAATCTGTTTTTTCGATTTTGTGCGCAAATTGTTAAGAAATATGCACCGGCGGTGCTATAATCGATCTCGCTCCACCTTGTAGACTTGCGCTGGGGCAATTTATCCGCCGACATTACATGCACCCTTTCCCAACCAATGCGGAAAGAAGGGCTGCGCCCTCGCTGCGGGTGGGGGTAACGGGAACACCAAGGGTGGCGGATAATTCCGCGGGGGTCATGCCGCAAAGAAAGAGATCACCCTCGGCACGCAGGGTGGTGGCGGGGATCAGCAGCTCGCCGCCGAGGGGCTTGTCCTTCAGCTGCTCTGCCATATCCTTGCCGGTGAGCAGCCCCGCTACAGTGATCTCGGGGCCAAAGAAGCGGTTTTCTATTTCATGTACCGAAATTTTAATACCGTTAAGGCGTTTTTCCAGCAGGCTGCCAAGATAACGCATGGTGGGTGCTGCTGCCTTGCCCGTGGCAATGGATACGTGACGGGGCGCGAAATCGCACCCGTCTCCCACGTAATCCTCAAGATAATCAAGCTCGGCGGCAAATTCTGCCATCAAAGAGCGCAGCATGCCAACGCCGTTTTCTATCTGCTCGTAATCGCCGTAATAGCCCTCCTCGGGCAGGGGTAGCCCTGCCTTGAGGTAAAATTCATCTGCCACGCAAAACATGCGGTAGCCAAGCGTTTTTTCGCATTCGTCGCCAAAGGCATTGACCTGTCTGATCACTGCGGCACATTCCTCGGGGGTAAAGGGCGTTAGGGGATACAATCCCTCACGGTAGCGGGTAAGCCCTGCAGGCACCACAGAAACGCTTGACATGTGCGGCGCCAGCGCGGCAAGATCACGCATGCTGCGGTCAAGCTCTGCGCCGTCATTGATGCCGCGGCAAAGCACGATCTGCCCACACATGCGGATGCCCGCCTCGGCAAGACGGTCAAGGTAGGTCAGCACCTCACCCGCGCGGCGGTTTTTCATCATTTCACAGCGGAGCTGCGGGCTTGTGGTGTGCACCGAAACGTTGACGGGTGAAATGTGCATTTTGATCATGCGCTCAATATCCTTATCACGTAAATTGGTCAGCGTTATGTAATTTCCGTGCAAAAATGAGAGGCGCGCATCATCGTCCTTGAAGTAAAGCGAGGGGCGCAGCCCTGCGGGCAGCTGATCGATAAAGCAGAAGATGCAGCGGTTTGCACAGCAGCGCTTTTTATCCATCAGCGGTGTTTCAAAATCAAGCCCGATGTCGTCATATATGCCTTTTTTTATGGTAACCGAAAGGGGAGTGCCGTCACGTGTGAGCGAAAGCGTGACCCGCTCCTCGGCAAGATAAAAGCGGTAGTCAAGCACATCGGTGATCTCGTTGCCGTTAATGGCGATCAGCATATCGCCCGCAGTAAGCCCCGCGATCGCCGCACGCGAATGCGGTGCCACATCGGAGATCCGAACCATACCGTGCTCCTCCTTGCTTTTTTGTTGGTGCACATAGAGCACACCTCTGTAATTTATAAGTATACCACATTTTTTTGATTTTGTCAAAAAAATAACCGAATTTATCAATTTGCACAAAATAATCGCAGATCAGCCATTGCCTATTGACATTATTATCAATGTGTGGTATAATTTAACTGTACATCTATTTTAAAGCGCGCCGCTTTTTGCGGTTCCCGCAAAAAAGCCCGCCTTGGCTCTGCCAAGGCGGGCTGAGGGAGATGTGTATCCATAAAGCTCCTATCGGCAAAATCTGTCCCTTTTGTATTGAAATGGCTTCCGCGTGCGCAATGCCGCTTTGCGTGATGTGTGGGAAGCATTTTAATAAAAATAAACATAAGGAGAAAGACCATGAAAAAACAAGTCAAAGTTCTGCTCTTGCTCGCAATGATCCTTGTCATGGCTGCAATGACCATGCTTGTATCCTCTGCCGAGCTTGCAACAGAACAAGGCGACAATGCTTACCGGGTCTCTACCGGCGATACCGTAAACGGTTACGCCGCAACTCTGGCAGATGCACTCGCCAACGCAAGCGCAGGTGATACCATTACCGTACTCGCCGATGTCACTGAAACGGCAGGCGTTACGATCGATAAGGGCATCACCATTAACGGTAACGGCAAAACCCTCAACTTTACGGACTTAACGGCGTTTACCGTTACACACACCACCACGGATGCAAGCAATGCAGCCGATACCCTTATCATCAAGGATCTGACCTTTAATGCAAAAATCGCATTTTCGGTTAATGCAGACTGCGTGACCCTTCTGCAAGACATTCACTTTGTCACCACCAGTACGGGTATGGCTTATCACCATGCCGCACGCATCACGGTAAAGGATTCCTCGCTCGAATCTACCGGTGCCCGCGTGGTATACGCAGATCGTTTCAACCTTACTGAGGATCCCAACGATGAGGATTACAAAGAGACAAACGCAGCAACCAATGCGCAAAGAAAGGCAGATCTCGCAGGCGGCTATCTGCGCTTTGACAACTGCACGCTGACCAACAAAACTTCCGACACCTTCTCTTTCGAGGGCATCGGCACAGAGCTTTCCTTTCACGACTGTACGGTTAACGTGAACGGCAGCGGCACGGGTGAAAACTTCCTGTACTCCACCGGCGGCGGTCTGCAGATCAGCATTACCGGTAAAACCACCGTCACCTCTACCGACCGCGGCGTTTACCCCGCCGGTGCAGGCGGCGAGATTGACGGCGTAACCTACCGCAACAACGTGGTGATCGGCAGCGCCGATGGCGGCGACGAGATCGTCTTCAACTGTGCAGGCGCCTGCTTGCAGGTGCGCGGTACAGGCTACAAGCTTACCGTTTACAGCGGTACCTTTACCACCACCGGCACAGGCACCAACCCGTACACCGTTGACGTGCGAAGCGGTGCGGGTACTATCGATATTTACGGCGGCACCTTCAACAACGACGCCTTCAACAACAACAATGAAAACACCTATGCCACTATTAACCTCGGTGTTGCCAATACCAAATTGAACCTTTACGGCGGCAAGCTTACCGGCTATCAGGGTATAAACGCAAACAAGCGAAGCGATATTTATGTAAAATATGTTGAGTCCTATACCGTAAGGCAGTTTATTTACTGTAGTGTTCAGGCTCATGATATTACCATTGACGGCGGTAAGTTTATTACCTACGGCACCGAGAACGATGCTTCGGGCCGTGCCAATATCTACACGGGTCAGGCCGGCTCGTCACCGGTCGCGTTGAAGATCACCATCAACGGCGGCTTCTTCAGCTACGTGGATTGTGACCCTGCTACCATTACCGAGCTGCCCGTGAATAACGCATCCGGCAGTGCCTCTACCCGCACGCATAACATTTACATTTCCAATCCCGATGCGATCGTTACCATCAACGGCGGTACCTTTGTGGGTGGTGACGGTGTTGGTAATATCAGATACGAATATGCCGATTGTGAGGCAACCATCAATGGCGGCACCTTCTATGCTTACCGTTGGCTGCATGCTGTCAAGGCTAACAGCACGCTTACCGTCACCGGCGGCGAATTTAAGCCGATGCCCGGCGTTACCACGCAAAGTGGCTTTAACTTTGATGGATCTGCCGGTACCGCAACCGTGAGCATCAGCGGCGGCACCTTTACCGTGATCGATAGACTGATGACCGAGGGGATTGCAAATCTTACCCTTACCGGCACTGAGGCCAAGCGCCCCACGGTTATTGTGGAAGGCGGCGAGTGGGTATATGATTATGAGACCTATAAGGATTTCGATTTTGTGATCCACAAAATGGCGGTAGACATTACCCCCTTTGACAACCAAGTTACGGGCGGCAGCTTTGAAGGCACCTTTGAAGGCACCACCGCAGAGTTTTATGTGCTGCTGAAGGACGCCATTGCAAACATGTTCTTCAATCAGGAGGTTCAGGATAGCTGGGATGATACGACCGGCACCTTTACCAAGCTGGGCTGGATCGCCTCTCCGGAAATTATCGAAAACTTTGCCCTTGATCCCGCGGTATATCGCCAGCAGATCACCATTGATATCACGGGTATTTGCGGCATCGTGGTAAACGGTGATGCCGTAAGCCTTACCATTACCGATTTCCCCGCAACGATCGATTATCAGCTTGCAACCGTTAACGGCGGTTCTCTCACCGTAAACGGCCTCACCACTACCACAAGCGCTACCCTTGCAGTGGTCAACGGCGGTGAGCTGGTGCTCAACAACTGTAATATCGATACCACGGCAGATGGGGTTGTAAAGGTAACCGCAGATGGCTGCACGCTGCGTGTTGTCGGCGGCACCTACACCTATAGCGGCGAAAACGGTGACAGCTATGCCTTTGAATTGGGCACCACCGCCTCCGGTGAGACCGATAGCTATCCCAACCTGAAAGCCTACTTTAACGGTGTAACCTTCTATGTGCTTTGCGATGGTAGCTACGTCATCGTAGCGCGTGGCGGTAACACCTACATTGAGGATTGCTACTTTACCTACAATAAGGATATCGTGCGCGGCGAGTTTGATTTTACCCGCACCTCCGTGTATTCCGGCAGCGCTCCCAGATATATTTATGCTTGCGGCGCGTACATGCTGGTAAAGGATACCACCCTTTATGCCGGGGCCAGCAATTATGCCATCAACCACGCCGGAAAGATCGTCGGCAACAGGATCGATATTGTAAACTGTGATATAGTGGCATACCGTATTGCATACGTGCAGGGCGATTCCTTTAACATCTACGGCGGTAACTATTATACCAATATCGCCCAGCCCAACCACAAAATGTTCGCGATCAGCAGTGCCGCTACCCTCAACATCTACGGCGGTAATTTCAGCACCGTTACCAATAATGCAAACGGTAGCAATGACATTGGTTTCTTCAGCGTAACCGCTGTCAACTGTGCGATCAATATTTACGGCGGCACCTTTAACTCCTTGACGCAATCCTCCGAAACCGCTCTCGTAGCGCTTGCATATTTGGAAGCCAAGACGACTGTAACCTTGAAGGCGGCCGGTACCCCGTATACCGATTATGCAGGTGCAAATAAGACTGCCGAGGGCGCAACTCTCATTCGTGAGGGCAACGGTTACATCTTCAAGGATGTTTCCGGTGAATCCACCATCATCCTTGAGGCAGGCACAACCCTAAAGGTCTCGAACGGTGCTGCTGTTATATTGAGCGGCGAAAATACATCCCTTACCTCCAACGGCGCAACGGTCTATGTGGTATCCGGCGGCGTAATGCCCGAGGATGCACAGGTGTGGGAAAACACCACCTTTAGGATCGAGGGCGCTGCAGAGGTTGAGATCTCCTCCGGCGAATACACCATCACCAACGAGGCAGAGGCGATCACGGTAGCAGGTCTCATTCTTGGTGAGCAGTGGAAAAATAACACCTACATCGTGCCCAGTAAAAATCTGTGGCCTGACATCAATTCCTACGTGCCCTTCGTTGTGAAGGAGGGCGCAACCCTGACCTTTAACGGCACCCTTGCACTGGATTATGAGCTCTTCACGCTGGATGGCGGTACAGTGATCTTTGCGGGCGGCAGCTACACCATAGATGGTGCAGGCATTGGTACGGTTGAAAGCGGTACGCTTACCATCAACGGCGGCAGCCTTGTTTCCAACTCCAGCACCAACCTTCTTACGGTAAACGGCGGTACCGTAACCGTAAATAACGGCACTCTTACCGCAACCTATAGGCTGATGCTTGTAAAGACCGGTGCGGAGGTTACGGTAAATAACGGTACCTTCAGCAAGATCGAGGCTGGCAGCGAATCCGAATCCATCTTCTATATGCAGGGCGGTAAGCTGACCATTGTGGACGGTAGCTTTACCATTCAAAACGGCGGTTCGGTAGTT
>CAZOWH010000093.1:0-7708 GCA_964583425.1 uncultured Lachnospiraceae bacterium | reverse complement strand
GACCGCCGTGGGCGCCGTGTCCCCTCCGGGCGGTGACCTGTCCGAGCCCGTTTCCCAGGGCACCATGCGCATCGTCAAGGTGTTCTGGGCGCTGGACGCCTCCCTGGCCTACAAGCGCCACTTCCCCGCCATCAACTGGCTGAACTCCTATTCGTTGTACCGCGACCGCCTCACCGACTGGTTCTCGCAAAATGTAGCCAAGGATTGGACCGCCAAGACCGATGCGTTGATGCGCGTGCTGCAGCAGGAAAGCGAGCTGCAGGAGATCGTGAGGCTGGTTGGCACCGACGCGCTTTCCGCCGAGGACCGCATGACCATGGAAACGGCACAATCGGTGCGCGAGGACTTTTTGCAGCAAAATGCCTTTGACGAGGGCGACAGCTACACCGCCCTCTCAAAGATGTACGCGCTGATGGAGCTGGTATTCAGCTTTGATAAAAAGGCACGCGAGGCGATCGGAAAGGGCGCTGACGTAGACGACATTTCCGCACTTCCCGTGCGCGAACGCATCGGACGTGCAAAAGCCGTCGGCACCAAGGAATATCCCGCCGTTTATGCCGAGATCGAGGCACAAATGGATGAGGAGCTGGCGACGCTGACCGAAAAAGGAGGCACGGTATGATACGCGAATACAGAACCATTGAGGAGGTTGCCGGGCCCCTGATGCTGGTAAAGCAGGTGGACGGTGTAAAATATGACGAGCTCGGCGAGATAGAGCTGCCGAGCGGTGAGGTGCGCCGCTGCCGCGTGCTGGAGGTAAACGGCAGAAATGTGCTGGTGCAGCTCTTTGAAAGCGCGGCAGGGCTGAACCTTGCCGAAAGCCGCGTGCGCTTTACGGGACACGGCGTTGAGCTTGCCGTATCCGAGAGCATGCTGGGGCGCGTGATGAACGGCATGGGCGAGCCCATTGACGGCGGCGCCCCCATGCCAAGGACAAAAACGCTTGATATCAACGGCACGCCCATCAATCCCGCGGCGCGCCATTACCCCTCCGAGTTTATTGAAACCGGTGTTTCCACCATTGACGGCCTCAATACCCTTGTGCGCGGGCAAAAGCTCCCCATCTTTTCGGGCTCGGGTCTGCCGCACGCGCAATTGGCGGCACAGATCGCACGACAAGCGAGAGTGCGCGGCACAGACGAAAAATTTGCCGTGGTGTTTGCCGCCGTCGGCATCACCTTTGAGGAAGCCGATTTCTTCATCTCGGATTTCAAAAAGACAGGTGCCATTGACCGCACCGTGCTCTTTATCAATCTTGCCTCCGACCCCGCCATCGAGCGCATCACCACGCCCCGCATGGCGCTGACCGCAGCAGAATATCTTGCTTTTGAATGTGACATGCATGTGCTTGTCATTATGACCGATATCACCAACTACGCCGAGGCTCTGCGTGAGGTCTCCGCCGCACGCAAGGAGGTGCCCGGTCGCCGCGGCTATCCCGGCTACCTTTACACCGACCTTGCCACCATGTATGAGCGTGCAGGCAGAAAAATGGGCAGCAACGGCTCAATTACCATGATCCCCATTCTCTCGATGCCCGAGGACGACAAAACGCACCCCATTCCCGACTTAACGGGCTATATCACCGAGGGACAGATCATCCTCTCCCGCGAGCTCTATCGCAAGGGCTTTTTGCCCCCTGTTGATGTGCTTCCCTCCCTTTCCCGCCTGAAGGATAAGGGCATTGGTGTCGGCAAAACGCGTGAGGATCACGCAGGCACCATGAACCAGCTCTTTTCAAGCTATGCCCGCGGCAAGGAGGCAAAGGAGCTGATGGTGGTGCTCGGCGAAGCAGCGCTGACGCCCATTGACCGTCTGTATGCCAAATTTGCCGATGCGTTTGAAGCAGAATATGTCAACCAAGGCTTTTTTGAGCGCCGCACCATTGAGGAAACGCTTGACCTTGGCTGGAGGCTGCTTTCGATTCTGCCGCGCAGTGAGATGAAGCGCATCAAGCCCGAGCTGGTAAAAAAATACTGGAAGGGTAGGTAAGAAAGGATCGCTGACATGGCAGAAATTCGTGTAAACCCCACACGTATGGAGTTAAAAAAGCTGCAAACGCGCTGTGCTACCGCGCGGCGCGGGCACAAGCTCCTCAAGGATAAGCGCGATGAGCTGATGCGCACCTTTCTTTTGGTGGTGCGCGAGGCAAAGGCACTGCGCGAGGAGGTAGAGACGGCGCTTGCCGGCGCATACAGCGGCTTTGCCGTTGCCGCAGCCACCGCACACCCCAAAATGCTGGAGACCGCGCTGCTCCTGCCCCGAACAGAGGCAGAGATCAAGGTTACACTCAAAAACCGCATGAGCGTGACGGTGCCCGCCTTTGAAATGAGGATCAGGGGTGAGGGTGACAGCGCCAACTACGGCTATGCCTTCACCTCGGGCGAGCTTGACGGTGCCATCGATGCATTTGGCGGCATTCTGCCCGCCATGCTGAAAATGGCACAGCTTGAGAAGGAGGCACAGCTGCTTGCCGAGGAGATCGAGCGTACGCGCAGGCGCGTAAACGCCCTTGAGCATATCATGATCCCCCGCTATCTTGAAGCCATCAAGACCATTCAAATGAAGCTGGAGGAGAACGAGCGCGGTAATATCACGCGCTTGATGAAGGTCAAGGACATGATGCTGCAGGCAAGCCTTGCAAAGAAGCACAGCTTCTTCCCCGACGAGGAATAGCCGCGCGGGCCTAACGCGACAGCCGCACTTTTTACCTTTTCTTACAAAAACACTTTCATTTTTACAAGATCTGTGCTATAATGGTTTTGCAAAGCCCCATGTAACATCAAAACGGAGGATATGATTATGTTAAAAAAGAGAATACTTTGCCTTGTACTGGCGCTCTTTATGATTCTGCCCCTTTTTGCAGCATGTAATAAAAACGGCAAAAAGGTACACATCGTAAACAAGGGCGAGAGTGATTACCGCATCATTTATTCGGAGGATAAGGATGCCACCGCCGATAAGGAGGCAGCAACCAAGCTGCGCGATGCTATCAAGGAGGCAACCGAAGTAAAGCTTGAGCTGAAGACCGACTGGTTCGACGAAATAGGCACCGAAATCCTGGTGGGTGCCACCAACCGCGAGGCAACCGCCGATGCGCTCACGCTGATCCGCGAGAAGGACTTTATCATCGCTTACGATGAGGGTCAGGTCATCATTGCGGGCGGCACTGACGAGGCGACCGGCCGCGCAGTAGACTACTTTATTGAAAACTACATCAATGCCGACAAAAAGCGTGTAACGGTATTTGACGGCGGCGATTACATCGGCGAATATTCCTATCTGCTCGGTGACCTGACGGTATCGGGAGTGCCGCTGACCGACTATACCATCGTATACCCGAGCGGCGCCAAGGAGAACGATAAAATTACATATTACATTGCCGTTAACCTTTACGACTATATTCTTGCCAATGCAGGCGTGAAGATGAAGATGACCTCCGATGCTGCTGCCGATACCGAGTATGAGATCCTTGTGGGCAAGACCAACCGTCAGCAATCGAAGGACGTGGCTGACACCGAGCTTGCTGCCGATGAGTATCTGCTCTTTGCAAACGGCAAAAAGATCGTGATGATGGGCAACTCCTATATGCTCGGCGGTGCCGCAAGTGCCCTCATGAACAAATATTTTGCAAGCAAGGGCGCAAATGCAGCTATTGACACCGTGCTGCCCACCGCGGCAACCCCTGAAAAATTCACCTTCCAGAAGGCAACCTCTGCGATTCTGATGGTTGGTGACGGCATGGGCTTTGAGCACATCGAGGCAGGCATTGCCGCAGGTCTTAACGAGTTTGTGGCAGAGCAGCTCCCCTACAAGTCCTCTTGTGTAACTGCCTCGCAATCGGTGCTGAACGGCGATGCCGAATATACCGACAGCGCAGCAGCGGCAACTGCCCTCGCCACCGGCCACAAGACCATCAACTACTATGTTGGTCAGGATGCGAACGGCAATAAGGTAACCAACGTGCGCGAGCTGGCACAGAGCAAGGGCGCAAAGACCGCCATCGTCACCACCGCCGCCATCACCGATGCTACCCCCGCCGCCTTCCTCGCCCATGCAGGCGACCGCTATGACGATTCGATCGAAACACAGATCGATGAGCTGATCAAAAACGGTAACGTAAATTACGTCAAGGGTGACACCAACTCGCTGACAACCGTAACAGAAACCGATCTTATCAACAACACACGTGAAGCACTTTCCCTCATTTCCGAGGGCAACGGCACCTACTTTGCCATGATCGAGGAGGCTCACGTGGATAAGAACTCCCATAAGGTGCAAAGCGGCGCGAGATCGCTTGCCGACGTGCAGAACTCGGTGATCTGCTACAACGAGGTCATTGCCTATGCCATCGGCTTTACCATGATGCACCCCGCAACCGCCCTGATCGTTACCGCCGACCATGAGTGCGGCAAGCTTGATTACAACGAAACGACCGGCTCTTACCGTTTTGATTCCGACAACCACTCCAATGCCAATGTTCCCCTCTTTGGTCTTGGTGACGGCATAGCAGAATTTATCGGTACAAAGACGTCGGTTGACAATACCGAGATCGCAAAATTCATTGCCGCCATTTACGGTGACAGCAATTTCGGCGCTTAATGCATAACCAAAAAACGGGAGAGGACCGTACGGTCCTCTCCCGTTTTTGCATGTCATCAGTATTTTCGGAATAAGGCAGAGCATTTGCATTGCTTCCCTAAAATGTGCAGTGCCGGCACATTCTTTGTCTTCCCTAACCGCCTCAGTCGGAATATCCATCAACATTTCTATTTTATTTTTTGAGATACCTTGACAGGCGAGGTATTTTGTGATAGAATAACAACACAAACAAAAATCGGCGAAGGGAGCATGAAGATTGTCTATTGCATCCGATCTCATTCGCGGGCATACCGAGACCATCATCCTCGCATTGCTTGCGCGCGGGGACAGCTACGGCTACCGCATCAACAAAGCCATCAGAACCGCCACCGAGGGCGCCTATGAATTAAAGGAAGCGACACTCTACACTGCCTTTCGGCGCCTTGAGGAAGCGGACTACATCCGCTCCTATTGGGGCAATGAGGAAAGCGGTGCCCGACGTCGGTATTATACGATCACCGAAACGGGGCGTATGGCATATACACGATTACTGGAAGAATGGAAACGCGCCAATATACTGATCAACCGCCTGGTTCTTGGCGATATCGAGGGAGGAGACCTCTGATGAAAGAGAATTTAAGAAGATATTTGGAATCCTTGTTTATCAATGCACCGCAAACGCCCGGCAACGACGCGCTGTTTGAGGAGCTTCTCGGAAACCTTTGCGACCGCTATGACGAGCTGACCGCCACGGGGCTTGCCCCGGATGCGGCGTATGCGCGCGTGATCGGAGAGGTGGGCGACATTCGCCCGCTGCTTGAGGGCGTGGCTCCCAACGGCACTGCGGCTGACTACACACCGCGCGGCGGCTATAATGCGCCGCAGGGCAGCACCCCTCCACCCTCCTACACGCCCCCGCAGCAGGGAAAGCAAAAGGCGCGTCTCACGCCCGAGGCACTGCGTCGTGCCAAGCAACGCAAGGGCATTGCCACAGCAGTGGCGGTCATGCTCTACATTCTCTGGCTTGTGCCCACTATTATGTGGGATGCGGTTGCTCCGCTCTTTATCTGCGCAGCGATCGGCACCGTGATACTGGTGCTGGCAAACACGCAGCTGCCCGATTATGCCGACGACAGTAGGGTTACCTACAACGAGAAAACACGTCAAAACGACACACGTATAGCAAATATTTTGCAAGCCACCGGTATTGGGCTTCTCATTCTCTCTGTTCTGCCCGCTGCGCTGATCAACACAAGCTGGGGGGCAGCACTGATGTTCCTTTTTGTTGCCGTTGGCGTTGGCATGCTGATCTATGCCGCCTTTACCCGCCCCGCACTTGACAAAAAGCTGAAGGCGCTCGGCATGGCGGCGCCCGCCGCACCGAGCTGCACACAGACAATGCCGCACGGCGAATATGAAGCACAATCGACAAAAAAGCGCAACCGTCTGATCCTTCCCGTGGTGCTTATTTCGGTGATAGCCGTGATCACCGTGGGCATTTTGCTTGCCATTCACTACGATTTTCAATTCGGCTTTTACGTGCACGGCACCGACGTTTTAAAATACACCAACCACGGCAGCGCCACCATGGATACCGCGGTAGACCGCATTTCGGTCTCCTGGGAATCAGGTCACGTGACCGTAGAGCCCTACGACGGCGAAACGGTTGAGATCTATGAGACGCAAAGCGGCAACGCTATTGCCGAGGTAGATGATGAAATGCACTGGTATCTTGAAAACGGGCATCTGCATATCCGCTTTGACGGCAAGGGCTATTTCCGCTTCAGCTTTGGCAGACGACCGGAAAAGCAGCTGATCGTGCGCGTACCCCGAGACAGCGCGCTCCTTACCTCACTCGCACTTGATGTGGTATCCGCTAACCTCACGGTAAAGGATGTGGGAGCTACGGGTGCATTTTCTATCAGCAATGTTTCGGGCAGCATCGTGCTCCAAAATGTAAGCGCCGCCCCCTTCCGCCTTGATACCGTTTCGGGCACTCTGTCACTGACAAACGGTCAATTTTCAAATGTCCGCATCAATACCGTCAGCGGCAACATCACACTTGTAAATGTCAGCGCCACAAAAGCCGCCCTTGACAGCGTCAGCGGCGAGCTTCTTTTGACCGACTGTAATTTCCAAGGCATTGATGCCAATACCACCTCGGGAGATCTGCGGATCACGCCCGCGGGCACGCTTGACTCGTTGAATTTCGATACCACCAGTGGGGATCTTACCCTCACGCTCCCTGCCGACCACACGGGCTTTTCTGCCGAGCTGGATAGCACCGGCGGCGAATTTGCAAGCGACTTTGCCACCACCGTATCGAATGACACACACCGCTACGGTGACGGACATTTGAACATTGAAATGGATAGCACCAGCGGCAATCTCAATATCAGAAGAACAGAATGAGCATACGCACAAAACAAATATTGCTCGGCAGTGGCGCTTTGGTGCTTGCCGCGGTGATCATTGCTACCGCTATCTATCTTGTCCCCGCCAAAACCGTTGACTTTCGCGGCTACGTGCAGGAGATCTATTTTGATGATACAAACGACGGCAGCAAACAGGTTGCCGCCATTCACTGCACCGACGTGTTTGGCGGTAACAGCACCTATACCGTCTATGCGGAATACGACATCCGCATAGCAGACATCAGCGGCAAAAAAATGACGCTTGATGACATCAAGCAAGGGGACATGATAGACCTTGACTACAAGCGCAAAGCAGGCAAAAACGGCGAGCGCTATGCCAAGTGGATCTCTGTTTGTCCAAATACCGCACCAACACCGTAATTTTTAAAAAGGGGCTGAGTCAAAAGCTTTTGACTCAGCCCCTTTTTTGTTTATGTGGTAAATTAGATCTCGGGAATTACGATCTCAACCTCGCGGCCTGCCTCGGCGGATTTTGCAATACCGTCGATGATCGCTTGGTTGTAGAGGATCTGGCTGGAGGGAACGGGAGCAGTGCCGCCGTTCTTGACAGCGTCGCAGAAGGAACGGATCTTCTTGTCGAAGAGACCCACGCCACTCTTATCCTCAATGATCGGGATCACAGTCTCGGTCTGCTCGCCGCAAACCTCATGATAGAGCTTCATAGCGCCACCAACGGTGCCGTTCCAGCACTC
>CAZOWH010000092.1:0-7742 GCA_964583425.1 uncultured Lachnospiraceae bacterium | reverse complement strand
TGTTCACAGAAGCTATTTTTAGTTATGAGCTATAAGGCTCGCTTACGCGCACCGTCATGAGCTTGCTTCGCAAACGTTATGATATGATCGCCTTGTTACTTCAAGCTGTGCCGAAGGCACATCATAACTTGGCGTAGTCAATCATAACTCTAAGCTCGCCATAGGCGATCATAGCTGCGTAGTGTCTTACGGGCACTACGCTATAAAGTTTGTTCCTTTTTGCTTGTAAAAGGCTTGGGCTCCGCCCATATTGGCATTTAATCGGTCAGATGTAATGCTTGCACTTGGGTGAAAGCGCAAGCTTTCGGCAAGCTATCCCCCGATTGTCGTGCCGTTTTGTATCAATCGAAATCAGCCGAGCGAGTCGGTGATGTCGGTGGTAACGGAGCGATCGAAGCAGGTGAAGATCTCTTCGCTTTCCTTCGGCACCCACTTCTGTGTGAAGGCGCTGACCAGCGGCACGATCACAAGACCCGCGAGCATCGCAAATACGCCGGAGTAGAGCGAGTTTTTGAAGATGAAGCCAAAGAAGCCGCCGTTCACGGTAAAGACCTTCATGCTGATGAGCAGCTGAACGATCTCAAGTCCCGTGCCGAATATAAAGCAGGCAGCAACGGCGGGCTTGGAGATGCGCTTGCTGTAAAGACCGTACATAAAGGGAGCGAGGAACGCGCCTGCAAGTGCGCCCCAGGAAACACCCATCATCTGTGCGATAAATACCGAGTCTGCCCAAATGGTATCCTTGAGAATGGCAATGACAGCGGAGAGCGCCACGAAGAAGACGATCAAAAGACGCATGATAAATACAGATTTTTTCTCGCTTGCCTCTTCCTTTTTCTTTTTGCTCATGATGGGAAGGATCACATCAAGCGCGAGAGTGGAGGAGGAGGTAAGTGCAAGCGAGGAGAGGGTGGACATGGATGCCGAAAGCACCAGCACGATCACCAAAGCAATGATGACAGCGGGGAGAGTGGCAAGCATGGTGGGCACGATGCGGTCGTTGAGGACAGTGCCGCCCAGAATGCCATCCTTGTAAATGGCAGGGTTGTTTGCGTACAGTCTGCCAAAGCCGCCAAGGAAGTAGCAGCCGCCTGCCACGATAATGGCAAAGACGGTAGAGATAATGGTGCCCTTTCTGATGGAATCCTCATTTTTGATGGAGTAGAATTTGCCGACCATCTGCGGCAGTCCCCATGTACCGAGCGAGGTCAGCCTGCCCCCAACAAGGAGGTAAAGAGGCTGTGTGCCGAAGAAGGAGGTGAAGGCGCCTGCCTGACCTGCGGTCTCGGGGTAGGTAGAGGGCACCTGCGAGAGATTAAAGATTGCCTCGCCTACGCCGCCGTTGGCGTTCAAAACTGCCACGATCACGACCACAATACCAACAAGCATGATAATACCCTGGATAAAATCATTGATCGCTGTAGCCATGTAACCGCCGAAGATGACGTATACGCCCGTGGGCGCCGCCATTACAATAACGACCGCCCAGTAAGGAACATTAAATGCGGATTTAAAAAGACTGGAAAGTCCGTTGTAAAGAGATGCGGTGTAGGGAATAAGGAACACGAATACGATAAAAGACGCCGCGATCTTCAGCGCGGGGGATTTGTAGCGCTTTTCAAAGAAATCGGGCATGGTGCGGGAGCCGAGTGCCTGCGTCATGATACGCGTGCGGCGGCCAAGCACGACCCATGCAAGAAGCGAGCCGATAAAGGCATTGCCAAGACCGATCCAAGTGGAGGCAAGACCGAAGTTCCAGCCAAACTGCCCTGCATAGCCAACAAAGATCACAGCGGAGAAGTAGGAGGTGCCGAACGCAAAGGCGGTCAGCCAGGGTCCAACGCTACGTCCACCAAGCACAAAGCCGTTTACATCGGTTGCATGGCGGCGGCAATAGACGCCCACAAAGATCATCAGCCCGAAGAAGAGCACAATGAAGGGGAGTGCGACAAGCACGTTTGTGGTGGTTGTGGAAGCAAGTGGAGTTGTTTGCAGTGCCATAAGATCATCAATCCTTTCTTTGTTTGAGTTCAGAGTGGCGGAAGGCACAAAAAAACCGCCCCTCTGCTAACAGCCGAGGGCGGATCACAAATGCGATACGCGGTACCACCTCTTTTTACCGCTCCCTCACGGAAGGCGGCCTTTGCGACACTGACATGTCTATGCGCTGTAACGGGCGCCACCCGACACAGCCTACCGAGCAAAATGCTTTTCGGTGCGCGGCTCTCGAAATGTATTCGGTACGGTACTCCACCGCCTTACACCACCCGGCGGTTCTCTGTGCGACATATCCGTACTTACTGATTTTCGGTCATAGCCTTTATGTTCACAGTTTAGCACACTGAAGTGCATTTGTCAAGCGTTTTTGTGATTTTTATACAAAAATATTGAAATAAAATAAGGTGCGCTCTGCAGAGCGCACCTTTTGATTACCAAAGTGTTTCATCAAGATAGCATTTTATTGTATCCTCAAGCCAAAATGTAAAATCAATAGCGGAGTGCTTTTTTTCATATTCTTTCATTTTTAAGTAAAGCTCCTTGCCGTCGCCCGCATCGTGCCAGATATCGGCAAACACAAAGTCAAAATTGCCCGCCATTTTTGTGTCGGCAAAGGAAAAGGCATCCTCGCATACCAATCGGATCTTTTCCTTGTGCGGAAACTGCGGTAAAATATGTGTTTTGAAAAGCTCTATCACGTTGGGGCTGAGGTCAACCACTGTTACGCTCTCTACATTCTCCTTTTCAGCGGCGTGGTAGGCAAAATAGCCAAGGCCGAGCCCAAAGGTGAGTACCCTGCCGTGTGCGGCATTGATGGCGGGATAGGTGGTCACCATTTCGTTTGGCTGCAGAGTCATCCACTCTCTGCCGTTTTCAAGAACCGCGGGGAAGGGATATTCCTCGTTAAAAAAGCCGATCTGCGGGATCATACGGCGGTCGGGGGTAATCACGAAATCGTTGCAGACAAACGCCTCCAGCGGGCGAAGGCGTTCTGTTTTTAGCTCCCATTTTCCACTCACATCATGGGGGATTTTGATGTTTTGAAAATAAGCGTCATTTGTGTAGGCGGCAGGGTCCAGCTCGCGGATGGCGGGGGCGAGCCAGTAGCGGAAAAAGTGGCGGTCGCGCCCGCCCGCATCCAGCCCCGCCATGGCGGCAAGATATTGCGCATATGCTTCGGCACGGGTGATGTGACAGCTTTCGGCAAGCTCCGTCACCATACCGTTGTCAATGGCATCGGGCATTAAATTGAGGTAAAGGCTAAACAGCTGCACAAGGTCGCTGTTGTTGCGGCGGATCTCCTCGGCAGAAAGCCCGCATTTTTCGGAAGAAACAGGATTCATGGATGCCTCCGTTTTGGAGTATTGAGATGCATATATTATATCATAACGGTGATAAAAAAGCAATGGCTTGCGCGACAATGCATTTTTTCGGATTTGATACACGGTCTTGACTTTGTAAAGCAAATGAAGTATACTAAGGTTAATTTTAAAGCGCAAGGAGGCTCTGTTGTGCAAGCATATTTAACTGAATTCTTCAAGCTGTTTGATTATCCCGTGGAGGCACGCGAGGCATTTATGCTGGCGTATCGCAAAATCGACGCATCGGCAAATGCTGCGCCACGCTTTCAAGCCTTGATTAAGGCGTATGATGAGGGTATCAAAATGGATTATTCCGCTGCCATCAAGGAGATGGGTGAGCTGAGTGAAAAGGCGGGGGTGATACACTTTACGGGTGAGCTGCTGCTGTTCATTTGTCTTTCCCGCCGCCTGCGTGAGTATTACCGTGCGCAGGGAATCGCAGATGAGATCTGGTACAACAGCATGCTGGATCTCAAATATAAGGCAGAGGAATGCCAACTGATGTACGGGGTTTGGGGCACCTTTGTCGCCTTTTGGTACAAGGGCTTTTTCAACATGACACGCTTCGGATTTGGCAGATTGCAGGTTGAAACAAAAAAATTTGATAAGACCTATAAGTCAAGAGGTGTGCAGCTAATGCCCGATTCTCTTGTGCTTGGGGTGCACATTCCCCGCTCGGGTGAGCCGATGACAAAGGAGCGCATACACGAAGCATATCGAATGGCTGCTGCGTTTTTTAAGCCGCAATTCGGGGATGCTCCGATCGTGTTTCATGCCAGCACATGGCTCTTTTTTAAAAAGCACGAGGAGATGCTGAAGCCCACCTCCAATATTTATCAGTTTATGAAGGAGTATGATATTTACGAGCAGGGTAACTATGCGGATTATACCGAGGTGTGGCGGTTGTTTGACAAGTTTTACGCGGGCGACCCTAATGAAATGCCGGCAGATTCCTCTCTCCGCCGCGCCTATATTGAGCTGATGAAGCGTGGCGAGCCCATCGGCTGGGGCAAGGGCGTGCTTGTGTGGGAAAACCAAAAAGGCTGAAATAATATAAGAGGACACCTCGAGTGCGTCTTGAGGTGTCCTCTTTATTTCAGTACGTCTTGGTGCTTGTTTATGATTGATATTCAATTTTTTGCTCTTTGACGGTATTCGCTGGGTAGCATGCCTATATATTTTTGAAAGCACTTTGCAAAATAGGATCGGCTTTCAAAGCCGCATTGCCTTCCGACCTCGCCAATGTCTGCATCGGTCGTTGTCAGCCGCTGCTGTGCGCGTTCGCATCGTGTACGGTTGACATACTCCACAAAGGAATATCCCGTATATTTTCTAAACTCATGTGACAGATAGTACCGATTCAGCCCGACAAACTCTGCCACATCATCAAGAGAAAAGCTTTGGTCAAAGGAGGCGTGAATATAGTTGATTGCCTGCTTGATACAGCCAATGATGCGCTTAGGTGCATCGAGCGCCTCCGCAGGCTGGCTATGGAACAGACATAGCTGCTCCATGATGCGCAGAACAAGAGATCTGATGCGCAGCGTGCGATACGGGGCATTCGTATCATACGCGCGTGCCAGCTCCTCCCCCATCGCCCCAAGGGCGGTGTCACGTACAAGCGCATGAAAGGAAATCGCATTGGTGTCGAAATGATTGAAAAGACAAAAGGAACGGTCTACGATAAGATAACGGTAGCATAGCGTTTCGCCATATGCACCGAGTGCGTGAAGATGATTGGCATTGATAACGACAATGTCGCCCGGTTCTACCTCAAGCTGCTGTGCATTATTGGAGACTGCTCCCTTGCCGGCTGTAATAAAAAGGATCTCAATGTTTTCGTGCCAATTGGAGGCACCGAACAGATTGCGGCGTTGCCGTACTGCTCCTTCGCGGAAAATAAACGGTAGGGCGCTGTTTTCCAGCATGTGTTTTTCATAGGTGCTCATCTACGTCTCCAATCGCAAGAAAATCATACAAATCGCAAAAATGTGTTCTTGACAACGCGATAAATTCATTATATGATAGAATTAACAAAATTTCAATAGCAATTTTGTGATCTTTTAAAAAGGAGCTTATGTATATATGAGAAAGTTGGGGGTTTTGATCGCATTGCGTGCCGATACGGATGTGGATGCAGAATTTCAAAAGGCACGGGAGCTTGGCTGTGAATGTTGCCAGTTAACTGTTTGGGATATGACACTTTATACCGATGAAAATGCGGCAAGCATTCGCCGTGCTGCCGTCAAGCACGGGCTGGAAATATCCACACTGTGGGCAGGCTGGTCGGGGCCTAAGGAGTGGAATTTTATGGGTGGACCCTCAACCCTCGGGCTTGTACCGGCGGCATATCGTATGCAGCGTGCGGGGGAGCTTTTGGAGGCGGCTGATTTTGCGGTAAAGCTTGGCACCTCGCGTGTTGCCACACATGTGGGCTTTTTGCCCGAGTGTATGTCTGACCCGCAGTATCTTGATATTATTGCCGTGTTGCGCTATCTTGTAAAGGAATTTAAAAAACGCGAGCTGTGCTTTTTGTTCGAAACGGGGCAGGAAACTCCGGTTGCGCTGCTACGAGTGATCGAGGAGCTGGGAGCCGACAATGTAGGTATTAACATGGATACTGCCAATCTGATCCTTTACGGAAAGGCAAATTCTGCCGATGCCGTGACTGTGTTTGGCAAATACGTGATGGATACGCATATCAAGGATGGCTTTTATCCGCAAAACGGAAAGAGCCTTGGCACCGAGGTCAAGGTGGGTGAGGGCCTGGCAAATATTCCCGAGGTGATCGCGCGCTTGGAGGCAGTGGGATATACGGGTAATTACATTGTTGAGCGAGAGATCAAGGGCGAGCAGCAGGCAAAGGATATTGCCGAAACGCTTGTTTATTTAAGAAGCATTTTAAATAAATAAGGAGTGAACAGTATGTTAAAAGCAGGCTTGATCGGCTTTGGCGGCATAACCAAAGCACACAGAAAAGCATTTGCCAAATTGGAACAGCAGGATAAGGCGCGCCTTACCTGTGCGTATGATATTGACCCTATGGCATTTGAACGGAAAAAAGAGATAAACCTTGGTGATGACCCCAATTTTAAGGAGCTGCCGATCCGTTTTTATGCCGATCTTGAGCAAATGCTGCAAAAGGAAGATTTAGACTTTGTGGATATTTGTGTGCCAAGCTACATGCACGCGCCGCTCAGCTGCGAGATGCTGCGCCGCGGTTATCACGTCATGTGCGAAAAGCCGATGGCGCTGACCTATGCCGATTGCAAGAAAATGCTGGCTGCGGCAAAGGAAAGCAAAAAGGAATTGATGATCGGGCAATGCTTGCGCTTTTATCCCGAGTATCAATTTATCAAGGAAGCTGTTGACGATCAGCGCTTTGGCGCGGTGCTTTCGGCATTTTTTAACCGTTTAAGTGCGCCACCGACGTGGGGCTGGGAGAATTGGTTTATGGATCCCGCACGCTCCGGTGGATGTATCACGGACCTCCATATTCATGATATTGATATGATCCGCTATCTATTTGGTGAGCCTGAGGCAGTTTCCTGCCGCACCACGGATAGTGTCAGCTGTCACGACACGGTGCAGACTGCGTTGTTTTACGGCAAAACGCCCATTACCGCTATGGGCGATTGGACACTGACCGGCTTAAAGTTTTCGGCAAGCTGTCGTGTGGATTTTGCGGGTGCAACAGTGATTTATGATGGAAAAATGCTTACCGTTTACCCGAAGGACGGTACCGAGCCCTATCGGCCGCAGCTTGAAAAAACGGATGGACATACCGGTGAGCTTTTCTATTTTTGCGATGTGCTTCTCGGCTTGGGCGAGAACACACGCAACCCTGCCTCCGGCGCGGCACGTAGTGTCCGTTTGATCGAGATCATGCGTGAGAGTGCAGCGGCTGCAGGTGCAGTTATGCCGGTGAACGAGCAGAGCTTTGCGTGATTTGATGAAGCGCACCACATATGCAGCTTTTGCCTCAAAAAATGTATAGCGCGCGAGGGTTCGCTCCAAAAAAGGGATCCACCAAAGGTGGATTTCACCCGCCGAAGTCGGATTTAGTTGAAAAAGCACCGCTGTCCCTCGGGGACAACGGTGCTTTTTCTCTGGTGGGTGATGGGATGTCGAATCTCCTCACCCTGCGTGTGAGCATGGAAGAACTCCTTGGTGGCTGAACGCCACCATCGCTAAGGCGAGCGGTGTTCTTCCCCAAGTGCGTAATATGGGGCAAAAACTTTTTAGTGTAATGCGGCGCTTGGAAGTTAAGCTCTAACATCACCCGCCCATAACGAGAAAAAAGCACCCGAACGGGTGCTTTTTCGTTATGGGGTGGGTGATGGGAGTCGAACCCACGACCTCCAGGGCCACAACCTGGCGCTC
>CAZOWH010000091.1:0-7794 GCA_964583425.1 uncultured Lachnospiraceae bacterium | reverse complement strand
GCGACCTGCACGACATTGGCAAGAACCTTGTAAAGATGATGATGGAGGGCAAGGGCCTTGAGGTGGTTGACCTTGGCACCGACGTTTCTGCCGAGGCATTTGTGAATGCCGCTATCGAGCAGAACTGCCAGGTGATCTGCTGCTCCGCACTCCTCACCACCACCATGGGCGTGATGGGCGACGTGGTAAAGGCTGCCGAGGCTGCAGGCATCCGCGACAAGGTAAAGATCATGGTTGGCGGCGCACCCGTAAACGAGGAATTCTGCCGCGAGATCGGTGCGGATTGCTACACCGTTGACGCTGCAAGCGCAGCAGACGCAGCAGTAGCACTCTGCCAAGGTTAATTTGCTTGATACAAGGCTCGCAGCACCCCTGCGAGCCTTTCGTAAAATATTATAACATTCTTATCTGTAAGGAGAAATTATGATACAGCTAACCGAAAGAGAAAGAATTCTGCGCACCTACCGCCGCGAGGAGATAGACCGCATTCCGATGCTGGATAACCCTTGGGCGGGCACCAAGCGCAGATGGCTTGCCGAGGGCATGCCAAAGGGCACCCCGTGGGAGGAATATTTCGGCTTTGACCGTTGGATCCGCGTACGCCCCGACAACTCCCCGCGCTTCCCCCATAAGCTGATCGAGCAGACCGACCGCTACCGCATCGAAACCACTCCCTGGGGCGGCACGCAAAAGGTATTCAACGAGCTTGATTCCACCCCCGAGGTGCTGGAGTTTTACTACAACACCCCCGAAAAATGGGAGGAGGCAAAGGCAGCAATGCTCACCTACCACGAGGATCGGATCCCGTGGGATTACCTCAAAAAGAACTACCCCAAATGGAAGGCGGAGGGCAGATTTTTGCAGCTGGTGATCTGGTTTGGCTTTGACGTGGCACACTCTCGCATGACGGGTACCGAAAATATGCTGATCAGCCTTTACGAGGAGCCCGAATGGGTCACCGATATTTTTGATACCTACCTCAAGAGCTCGCTTGACCTTTGCCAGCGCATTCTTGACGCGGGCTATGAGTTTGACGGCATTTTCTGGTATGACGACATGGGCTACAAGGGCTCTCCCTTCTTCTCCCCCGCGGCCTACCGCGAGCTGCTGCAGCCCTACCACAAAAAGGCGGTAGACTGGGCACACGAGCGCGGCATGGTTGCAGAGCTGCACTCCTGCGGCTTTATCGAGCCGCTTCTGCCCCATATTCTTGAAACCGGTGTGGATATGCTCAATCCCCTTGAGATCAAGGCGGGCATGGATCCCTTTAAGCTGAAGGCACAGTACGGCGACCGTCTTGCCTTCCACGGCGGCATCAACGCACAGCTTTGGGATAATATTGAGCTGGTCAAGGCGGAGATGGAGCGCATTATTCCCGCCATGAAGGAGGGCGGCGGCTACGTATTTGCCTCCGACCACTCGATCCCCAATTCGGTATCGCTGCAAAATATGACCGAGATCGCAGCACTGGCGCACAAGCTCGGCAAATACTGATCAACAAGGAGAAATAAACATGAATACGCGCGAACGTTGTATGAATATCCTGCACTACAAGCCCGTTGACCGCCTGCCCGCCGTGCACTTCGGCTACTGGCGCGAGCTGCTGCAGGAGTGGGCGGAGCAGGGCCACATTTCCGCCGAACTTGCCGAGGGGGCACTCACCGACGGCTCGCCCGCACAGCGCGAGCTTGACCGCATGCTCGGCTGGGACTGCAACTGGCACAACATCGTGGGCTGCAAAATGCGCCTTTACCCCTACTTTGAGCAAAAGACCTTGGAGGTCCTTCCCGACGGCTCGCACCGCGTGCAATCCCCTTACGGCGTGATCGAGCGCGTAAAGCCCGGGGTGGTCTCCATCCCCTCGGAGGACGATTACCTTTTGAAGGATCGTGATGCCTTTGAGGAGCATTACCGCCACCGCATGCAGTTTAGCCCCGACCGTCTCAACCTCAAATCCCTCAAGCGTGCCTACGATCAAAAGAGTGCCGACGGCTACCCCATCGGCATCAATCTCGGCAGCGTGATGGGGCAGATCCGCGACATGACCACCGTGCTTGGCATGAGCTATCTCATGTACGACGAGGATGAGGAGCTGTTTGCCGATATTGTCGATACCTATGCCGAAATGCAATATCAGTGCGTGGAGGCAGTGCTTAACACGGGACTCAAATTCGACTTTGCTCACTACTGGGAGGACATTTGCTTTAAAAACGGGCCTCTGCTTTCCCCCGCGCTCTTTGACGAGCTTTGTGCTAAGCACTACAAGCGCCGCAATGAGCTCTGCCACAAGCACGGCATTGACATCATCTCGCTTGACTGCGACGGCGTGACCGAAAGCGTGATACCGACATGGATCGAAAACGGCGTAAACGTGCTCTTTCCCATTGAGATCGGCACATGGGGCGACCAGTTTGAGCCCGCGCGCAAAAAATACGGCGAGAAGATCCTCGGCGTTGGCGGCATGGATAAGACCATGCTGCGCAAGGATAAGGCAGCGGTTGACCGCGAGCTTGAGCGCATGAAGCGTCTTGCCGCAATGGGCGGCTTTATCCCCTGCCCCGACCACAGGCTGATGCCCGGTACCAAGTTTGAGCTGGTACAGTACTACACCGAGGAAATCAAGAAGATCAAGCCTTGATCGCAAAAAACTTTGAAAAGGAACGAATTACGATGAAATACGATATGAAAGCATGGATCGAGAGCCTGAAGGGCACGGGCGAGAAAAAGCCCCTGCCCGTGCTCTCCTTCCCCTGTGTCAGCCTGCTTGGCATTACCGTGCGCGAGCTGATCTCCGACAGTGCCCTGCAGGCAAAGGGCATGCAAGCAGTTGCCGCACGCACCGAGGCGGGTGCTGCCGTCAGCTTTATGGACCTTTCCGTTGAGGCGGAGTGCTTTGGCGCCACGGTCAGCGTATCCGACGACGAGGTGCCAACCGTAAAGGGGCGCCTCATTAACGACACCGATGAGGCGGAGGCACTTGAGGTGCCTGCCGTAGGTGCCGGCAGAACCTCCATTTACATCGATGCTATCCGCGAGGTGGCGGATAAGATCAGAGACCGCCCCGTGCTCGCCGGCATGATCGGCCCCTTCTCGCTTGCGGCAAGATTGCTTGACGTTTCCGAGATCATGATGGATTGCTACGACGACCCCGATATGGTGCATTTGGTGCTTGAGAAGGCCACGACCTTCCTCATTGCATATGCCAAGGCATACAAGGCGGTAGGTGCTAACGGCGTGGTGATGGCAGAGCCCGTGGCGGGTCTGCTCTCCCCCGCGCTTGAGGCAGAGTTCTCCGCGCCCTACGTGAAGCGCATTGCCGATGCCGTGCAGGAGGATAGCTTTGCCCTCATCTACCACAACTGCGGCGGCAATGTGCCCAAGATGCTTGACTCGATCCTCTCCACGGGCTGTGCCGCTTACCACTTCGGCAACGCCGTTGATATGGCCGAGGATATCATTGCCAAGGTGCCTGCCGACACGGTTGTGATGGGCAATATTGATCCCGCGGGCGTTTTGCGCATGGGCACCCCCGAGCTGGTACGCGAAAAAACGCTTGCGCTACTTGAAAAGTGCGCAAAGGCACCCAATTTTGTGCTTTCCTCAGGTTGTGATATCCCCCCCATGACCCCGTGGGCAAACATTGATGCCTTCTTTGCGGCATCGAAGGAATTTTATGCAAAGTAATATGGAATTTTTAAACGAGCTTGCCGCGCGCGTGGCGGCACTTGGTGCCACGCGCGCGGCGGTGATCGATGCCGGTGAGGTGGTAACCGACAAGAGCTTTCGCGACATGTGCGCCGCAAACTCCTGCGGACTTTACGGCAAATGCTACACCTGCCCGCCCGACGTGGGTGACATTGAGGTGCTGATGGCAGAGCTGCACCGCTACCGCCGCGTGCTGGTCTACCAGACCGTGGGGAAGCTTGAGGATAGCTTTGACTTTGAGGGCATGATTGCCGCCAAGCAGGTGCACTACAAGCTCTCGCAAAAAATACATCCGCTGCTTGCCGACAAAGGCGCGCTGCATTTGGCAGCGGGGGGCTGCGGTGTTTGCCGCCCCTGCGCGAAGCAGGTGGGCGAGCCCTGCCGCCACCCCGATAAAGCCCTCACCTCGCTTGAGGCGTACGGCGTGAACGTATCGCTGCTTGCCAAGGCGGCGGGTATGAAATACATCAACGGACAAAACACCGTGACGTATTTCGGTGCGATATTTTTTTGAGCACAGAGGTAACCTATGAACACGAATATGGCAACTGTAATTTGCAACGGCGCAGAAAAGCGCGTGCCGCTTGGCACGCGCCTATCTGACGTCTTTTTTGTTGATGCCCCCTGCGGCGGACACGGAAAGTGCGGCAAATGCAAGGTCATTGCGCACGGTGCACTTTCAAAAATGAGCGATACCGAGCGCGGGAAGCTAACCGATGCCGAGTGCGCGGCAGGCGTGCGTCTTGCCTGCCTTACCGTGGTGGAGGGCGACTGTGAGGCAAGAGATCTCCCCACAGCCACAGGGGTAAGGATCCTTTCGGGCGGCACTGCCGTTCGCTTTTCCCTTTCCCCCACCTTCAGCTGCCTTGGCGTTGCCATTGACGTGGGTACGACCACGCTGGCGGCGCGGCTGTTTGACAAGAGCGGCGCATGTCTTGCCGATACGGCACGCTTTAACCCGCAGATCAGCTTTGGCGGCGACGTGATCTCCCGTATTGAGGCGGCGCTTGGCGGCAAGGAGCAGGCGCTCGCGGATTGCATCAGAGCCGCACTCGGGGAACTGATCGGCGAGCTGGCAACAGCCGCCGCGCGTGACACGCGCGAGATCGACCGTGTGGTGATCACGGGCAACACCGCCATGCTCCATTTGCTGACAAAAACCTCGGTTGAGCCGCTTTCACACGCGCCCTTTGCGGCAAAGCGCTTGTTTGGCGAGGTGTTACCCGCCACGGAGCTGGGGCTTCACGCGCTCGCTTCGGGGGCTACGGTCTATCTTCCCCCCTGCATCGGCGCGTTTGTCGGTGCGGATACCACCTGCGCCCTGCTTGCCTCGGGCATGTGCGACAAGGGCGAAACGGCGCTGCTTGCCGACATCGGCACCAACGGCGAAATGGCACTTTTAAAGGATGGCAAGCTAACGGTGTGCTCTACTGCGGCGGGCCCCGCCTTTGAGGGCGTTGGGATCTCGATGGGCATGCGCGGTGTGGCGGGTGCAGTGAACGCTGCCACCGTGATAAACGGCAGCATTCATGCCACCACCGTTGAAGGCGCGCCGCCAGTCGGTATTTGCGGCAGCGGCTTGGTGGATGCGGTTGCGTGTCTGCTGATGACCGAGGAGCTTGACGAGAGCGGCTATCTTGAGGATGAAGAGGCTATGATCGCCGCGCCTGTTAAAATTACACAGCAGGATATCCGTGCGCTGCAGCTGGCCAAAAGCGCGATCTGCGCGGGGCTTTCTACCATGCTGGATACCGCAGGCTGCACGGCAGATGAGGTTACCACCTACTTTGTGGCGGGCTGCTTTGGCAGCTACCTGAGCATGCCGAATGCCGAGCGCATCGGGCTTTTCCCCGAGGGGCTTGCCGCGAAGGCAAAGATCATCGGCAACGCCGCCATTGAGGGGGCTGCCATGCTGCTGCTCGACCAAACGCTTACCGAAGAGGCGGCAAGGATCGCGCAGCAGGCAACGCTGCTGGAGCTTGCGGCAAACCCCGTGTTTGCCGATCATTATATGATGGGGATGCTCTTTTAAATCAAGCCCTGCCGTATCATGCACACACGGTGCGCGATGTTTGCACAAATCGGGGATACGGGAGGCGAAACGCCTCCCCTACAAAAAATGCATAAATACCGCGCCTTGTATGCATGATCCCGTAGGGCGTTGCCTTGGTGCCGCCGTGATTTGTTCGCACAAGAACAGCCTTCCCCTTGAGGGGAAGCTGTGCCGCCCGGCGGCACGTCGAGTTTGCTACGCAAACATCGCGGTGGCAGCCGAATGGCTGACGGATGAGGAGAGCCGGCTACGCAGTATGCATATATAACTATATTAGGTCATCCATGTTCCTAATATAAACATCAAACAAGGCAAACCCTCGCCTTCCTCATGCGCCTCGCATACACTCGGCATCTTCCCCGCCGAGGAAGGCTATGATAGTGCGTACATAGTGCGCGGTGTTTTCGCCACATAAACAAGCAGCCTCAAATGCGGCGCATTTGAGGCTGCTTGTTTTTTAATTTTCTCTTGCAAGCTTATACATGAGGTCAAAGGCAAGCTTCAGATCCTCCATGGTGCAGTGGTTTTGCACAAAGTGGGTGGTGCAGCAGATCCAGCGCTTCCCCCGAAGCGTTTCAAACACACGGCGGATCTCGCTCTCCAGCTTCTCCTGCGGCACGATACCGAGCGTGGTCTGCACGCAAACGCCGCCGAGAATGGCAAATTTATCGGCATATTTATTTAAATACAGGTCGTAGGACATGCCTGCACTCTCCTGCCACGGGTGCAGCATATCAAGCCCCAGCTCCGCCAGATCGTCGGTCACCTTTTCAATGCAGCCGTCGGAATGCAGACTAACGAGCTTACCTCTTGCGTGCACGTGGTCGATCACGCGCTTGAGGTTCGGCTTGATCAGCTCGCGCCACAGCGTAGGATCAAACATCAGGTCGCGCTGTGAGCCCCAGTCATCGGAAATGTGGATGCAATCCACGCCAAGATCGATGGCGCAATCGGCAAAGCCGATGAGCCAGTCTGCCTGTCTCTTATAAAGCTCGGCAAGCTCCTCACGGTACAAAATGAGGTACATCAGCTGATTTTCAATACCGAAAACGCCGTTAAAATACTCAAAAAAGCCGGGGGTCTGCACATAGCAGAAGCGCCCGCGCTGCCCATGGTGCTCGAGTGCTGCCTTTACCTTTGACCAATTTGCCTTTTCGGCAGGTACAGCTACCCCTCCTTCAAGCAGGATATCGGGCGTCAGCTCCTCGTTTTTCTCGCGCAGCTCATTCAGCATTGCCTTACGGTAGGGGCGCGGCGCGCCGAAAATATGTGCGGCGTCAAATTCATACAGATCCTCAAACGCCTCAACCGAGCCGTAAACGGCATTGATCTCGTCGGTGAGATTGGCGCTGACCCAACCGTACACGGGCGTTCTGTCGGTCGCCTTACCCTTAATGGCGTTGAGCACTCTTTCTTTTGAAGTCATGATTTATTCCTCCTGTTTTAAGCAACATTCTTGATTTTTATTGTAACATATGTTATAATGCGTATCAATGGGAGAATTTATCAAATTTATGGGGGTAAACGATCATTATGCCGAAGCAAGCCATCAAGGATGCCCTACATGCCAACTCCGCCTTTATCAATCGCTGTGTGCTGCAAACAAAGACCTCCTACCACGCGCACGATTTTGTAGAGATCGCCTACGTGGCAAGCGGCGAGGGCACGCACCACATCAAGGGCGAGCGGTTTGAGGTAAAAAAGGGCGATATTTTTTTGATCAACTACGACGTGGCACACGAATTCGTGCCCAAAAACGGCGAGCTACTGGTCTACAATTGCATTTTTACCCCTGCATACTTCAACGCCGCTCTTGCGGGAAGCCGTAATTTTTTTGATGTGACCGATCATTTTTTGTTAAGCAACCTCTACACCAATCTGCAGGGCGACTATATTTTTGCCGCCGCCGAGGGGGGCGAGAACAGTCACGTGCTTGCCATTTACGAGCGCATGCTGCAGGAATTTGAAAAAAAGCAGCTCGGCTACCGCGACATCATGCGCGGCTACGTGATCGAACTGCTGGTGATCATTTGCCG
>CAZOWH010000090.1:5934-7824 GCA_964583425.1 uncultured Lachnospiraceae bacterium | reverse complement strand
TCAAAGCCTGTGGCAATGATGGTAACACGCATTTCATCATCAAGCGCCTCGTCAAAAGCAAGCCCCCAGATAACATTGGCATCGGGATGCGCCTCACGAGAGATCATAGAGGAGGCGAGATCCACTTCCTCAAGTCCGACATCATGAGATGCGGTAATGCTGATAAGAATACCGCGTGCACCGTGAATAGAGGTTTCGAGCAGAGGGCTGGAAATAGCCGCACGGGCGGCAAGCTCTGCCTTGTCGGCACCGGTGGCACCGCCAACGCCCATGTGCGCGTAGCCTGCGTTTTTCATGACCGATGTAACATCGGCAAAATCAAGGTTGATAAAGCCGGGAACATTAATGAGCTCGGAAATGCTCTGCACGCCGCGACGAAGCACATCATCGGCAATTTCAAAGGCGTTACCGAGCGTGATGCGCGTATCGGAGACCTGCTTCAATTTTTCGTTGGGGATCACCACGAGCGAGTCAACATACTGACGAAGCTCCTTGATACCGCTTTCCGCCTGCTCCTGACGGCGCTTGCCCTCAAAGCTGAAGGGCTTGGTTACGATACCAATGGTAAGAATACCCATTTCGTGTGCAAGGCGCGCCACAACAGGGGCGGCACCCGTACCCGTGCCACCGCCCATGCCTGCGGTAACAAATACCATGTCGGCGCCTGCAAGCATTTGCTTGATCTCATCGATCGATTCCTCAGCCGCACGGGCACCCACCTCGGGGTTAGCACCTGCGCCAAAGCCCTTTGTAATTTTTTCACCGATCACCATCTGCACGGGCGCCTCGGATTTGCGCAATGCCTGACGGTCGGTATTGACAGTGACAAACTCCACACCGCGGATATTTGCCGCGATCATGCGATTTACAGCATTGTTACCGCCGCCGCCGACACCGATGACTCGGATCACCACACCGCTTTCGCAGTTGTTATCGCGTTCAAACGTCATATATGTATCCTCCGTTATTTCCTGACCGCGTGTAAACACGCATTTTTTACGTCATAATCATTTATTATATATTTTAATATATTTTGCACCGTTTTGCAAGATGTTTTTCGAATAATTTTCAAAAAAGAAAAGACAGCCTGCGACAAACGGTGCGTCGCTTTCCGATTTCTCGCTATTTTCGCACGAGCAACCTTAAAACATCCTCATAGATAAGGCGATTGGCATCCGGGTGTGCAAAGGCTGTTACTGCCATCTCCATCTCTTGGCGTGCGATATCATTTGTCAACAGCTGCAGGACTGCTGCCTCCAGTGCCCCCCTCGCCACATCCTTTTCCTCTACCAGTACCGCGGCACCCTTGGCGGCAAGTGCTGCGGCATTTTTCAGCTGATGATCTCCCGTAACATTGGGGGATGGCACCAGCACTGCAGCGCGACCTGCCATGGCGATCTCGCTGATGCTCATTGCCCCCGCACGTGATACCACAACCGTTGCCTCACGCATACGGCGCGGCATATCCGAAATAAAGGGCAATATTTCCAAATGTGAATCGCCCGTAAGTCCCCGTGCCGCAAGCGCGTTTGAAAAGCGCTCCCACTCGCGCTTACCCGTAGCATGCACATGATAGACATCCGGGAATTTGCGTGTTTGCTCCATCAAACGCAAAACAGCGGCATTGATCGCGGGTGCACCGAGGCTGCCACCGAAGGACAAAACTGTTTTTTTATTCCCCTGCCCCACACCGCAGGAGGGCGCCGCGGAAAATCCCCTTGGCAAGGGATTGCCAACCACAAGCGCTTGCGTGCGCGCGGGCAGCCGCTCACCTGCCGCCGCAAAGCCGAGCCACACGCGTGAAAGCCTTGGGGCGAGCATGCGCACGGCAAGCCCCGGCACGGCATTGGATTCGTGTGCCGCCGCGGGGATACCGAGCGAGATAGCGGC
>CAZOWH010000090.1:0-5924 GCA_964583425.1 uncultured Lachnospiraceae bacterium | reverse complement strand
GGGTAACAGGCGTAGCTCCCCGTGCCGATCACAATATCCGGCATGAAATCGGATAGCTCACGCTTTGCTGCACGGGTAGCCTGCTGCATCAGGTAAACGCTGCGCGGAAGTAAAAAAGGATTTTTGCGCGAAAAGCCCGCCACGCGCAAGGGGCGGATCTCATAGCCCCGTTTTTGACGAGTGTGTTTTCCATACCGCCCTCGGTGCCGAGAAACAAGATCTTGCACCCTGCCACATTAGAGTTTAACATATCTGCAATTGCCAGCCCGGGCGTGATGTGCCCACCCGTGCCGCCGCAAGTGATGATGACCTTCATTTTTTCCTCCCCGTACTGTAACGCGATATCGAGAGCACGATCCCCATTTCAAAGATCTGTATGGCAAGAAAGGTGCCGCCCGAGCTGAAAAACGGCAATGATACACCCGTATTTGGCATAGAATTGGTGACAACAGCAATATTGAGCGCCGCCTGGAGTGCAAGCTTTAAGGAAATACCAAACACGGCAAGCGAGGAAAATTTATCGGGTGCGTGCGCCGCGATATAAAAGCCGCGCAGCACAAGCAGGAGAAACAGGAGAATGACAAATAACGCCCCGAAAAATCCAAGCTCCTCACAGATGACGGTAAAGATAAAGTCATTTTGCGGCTGCGAGACATACCCGTGCTTTTGCAGCCCCGCGCCAAAGCCCTTTCCAAAGAGCCCGCCAGAGCCGATGGCATAAAGCCCCTGCAGGGTCTGCCACGCCGCCCCCAGCGGATCAACCTCCTCGATATGTATCCAAGTATCCACGCGTACCTGAGCATAGGAGGAGACCAGCACCAGCAGCACACCCGCAGCGCCGACCGCCGCAGCCATGATGCCGAGGTATTTGAGACGCGTGCCGCCGAGAAACATGACAGCCACGCCCAGCATACCGATGATGAGTAGCCCCGAGATATGCTTTTCCGCCGCCACCAGCAAGCAAACAGCGGCAATCAGCCCACCCGGCAGCAGCACACCGTAGGTAAAGCTGCCGCCGCGCGGCTTTACGGATGTGATCTTCTCCTCATATTTTGTCATCACAAGCGCAAGCATAAGAATAAGTGCAAGCTTTGCCACCTCCGAGGGTTGGATGGTAATAGGGCCGATCACCAGCCAGCGCTGCGCGCCGCCGCCGACCGTACCGATCAGCAAAACCAGTATGAGAAGCGAAAGTGCACCTGCATAAAGCGCCACGCCAAACCCACGCCAAAAGGCAGGGGTGGCAAACAAAACAAAGGGCGCCGTTGCTGCAAGGGATAGGAGCGCAAACAAAATATAACGCTTTAAAAAATACAGGCTGTCACCGTAAAACTGCTCACCGTAAACGGCACTGGCACTGTAAGACATGACCGTGCCGCACAGCAGCATAAAGAGCACAAGCACAAGAAAATAAAAATCAATGCTCCCGCGCCGAGCACGATCGGCAGCGGGGGTATCCTCTGTTGTAAAAAACAGACCCTTCAGTGATTGCTTCAGACGCGCCATCGATCAGCCTCCCCAAAGCATGAATGCGGCAAAAATTGCCGTGCCAAGCGAGAAGATGCCGACAATTGCATTTTCGGAAAGCCCCTTTTTTTCAAAATGGTGATGAAGCGGCGCCATTAAAAACAGGCGTTTACCACGTGTGCATTTAAAATATACCACCTGTAATATCACGCTTGCCGCCTCGATCACATACACGCCGCCCGCGCCAAGCACCGCCACGGGGCGTGCCGTGATCAGCCCCACGCCCGCCACCATACCGCCAAGAAAAAGCGAGCCTGTATCCCCCATAAACACCTTTGCGGGATGATGGTTAAACACAAGAAAGCCAAGCGACATGCCAAGCAGCAGCGCACCGACAAGTGAAAAGATCCCCTCACCCGTAAGGCTACCGTACAGGAAAAGAAATGCCGCCATGACCGCAACTGTTGCCGAAAGGAGCCCATCAAGCCCATCGGTAAGATTAAGCGCGTTTACCACACCCGTGAGAAAGAGCAGCGCCAAGGGATAATAGAGCACACCGAGATCGACGGTATTCTTGAAGAACGGCAGAAAAATTGCCGTATCCAACAATCCAAGGGCGCTTCCAACAAATAAAAACAGGGCCGCGGCAAGGAGCTGCAGCAAATATTTTTGCCATGCCGCAAGCCCCTCGTTTTCCCGCTTAACAAGCTTGCGGTAATCATCAACAAAGCCAATTGCACCGCAAAGCGCGGCAAACAGCACCACAAGAATAAAGGGTACCAAGCGGTCGCCCTCGCCCAGCCACAGTAAGAGGATCCCATAGCCAAGGCTCACGGTAAACAGCGCCATGATAAATGAAATGCCTCCCATGGTGGGTGTGCCCTGTTTGGAGAGATGCCATACGGGACCGATCTCCAAAATAGGCTGACTCGCACGATAGCGACGCAAGATAGGAATCAGAATATTGGCATAGACCACCGTAAGCAGGAGCGCCGCTACAAACAGCGCAGTGTAGGTAAGGATATCCTCGTTTTTCATAGTTCCCTCCCAAGCTTCTTTATCACGCGCTCCAGCGCGGTTTTTCTGCTTGCCTTAAACAATATCACGCCGCCGCGCGGCACCAGCCGCAGGATCTCTTGCGCCAGTGTATTCTCAGCACCAAACGGAAAGGCATGCACGGCACTGTGTGGCATACCGCGCCTTGCACCGTTTGCCATTTCAAGGGCGTGATCACCGTATGTAAACAGCTGCGCAAGACCACTGTGCCCTGCACATTCACCCACGGCAGCATGGAGTGCGGCAGCATGTGTACCAAGCTCCCCGATATCGCCAAGCACCGCCGCACGCGGACACGTGCCGCTGATGTAGCAAAGCGCCTCAAGCGCGCCAACCATTGCCTCGGGTGAGGCGTTGTAGGTATCATCGATCACGGTTCTGCCCGCAATTTCAAGGCTGTGCATGCGCGGCAGCTGTGCTGCCGCGGTAAGCAGCCCCTGCGCGATCTGCTCTGCGGATGCACCGAAAAGCAAGCCTACAGCAGTGCCGAAGGCAAGACAGGAAACGCCGATGCTACCGGGCACAGGCCACTTTAGGCGCGGGATCACTTGATCCCCAAATGCGATATCTGCCGTCACGCCCGCTTTGCAGTGCCGCTCGTAAAGGACACGAAAATCAGCTTTCTCCCCCACTCCCAATGTCAGAACCCGCGGCACTGCATTCCGCCACGCCTCGCGCGGGATGCTGTCGGCAAGAAGCAGCGTATCGGCTGCCGTTTGTCCTGCGGAGATCTTCATTTTTTCGGCAAGCAATGCATGGTGATCGGAAAAATGCCCGATGTGCGCCGAGCCCACGTTGGTGAGAATGGCAAGGTCGGGCGCAAGCGCCCGTGCGAGCGGCTCCATCTCACCCGGGTGATTGATGCCGATCTCCAGTACGAAATGATCTGCCTCCTCCATGCCAAGGAGTGACAGGGGCATACCGATACCGCTGTTAAAATTGCCCACACTCCGCTCTACCCTGCCCACTTCTCCCAGCACGGCGGCAACGATCTCCTTTACGGTCGTTTTACCCGTACTGCCGCTAATTGCGATCACGCTTGCCCGCGTGAGCCTGCGGCGGGCACGCGCCAAGGCAAGAAGTGCCCGCTCTGCATTTTCAGCACGTAATGACCAATAGCTGCCTGCACCAAGAAATAAATCTTTTTCACTGAGCACCGCTGCAGCACCGTGCGAAAGCGCCTCGGCAACAAAGCTATTGCCATCCCTGCGCGCGCCCGAAAGTGCCACAAAAAGATCCCCCGCCAAAACCTCGCGCGAATCGGTGGCAATACCGCCGAGCATAGGGGGCGGCGCGCCGACCTTTATGGGGGTGATACCAAGAATATCGGAAATCGCATCCACGGCGCGCATCGGCGTGGCAAGCGCAACCCTCATATCTGCTCCCCTTCCGCTTTTTTGGCGATGCACGCCACCACGATCTCACGCTCGGAAAAGGGCAAGCGCTCGCGCCCCCGTATCTCATATTCCTCGTGTCCCTTGCCTGCCAGCAGTACGATATCGCCCGCCTGCGCCACCTCAATGGCATAAGCGATCGCCTCACGCCGATCCGCAATTATTTTATACGGTTTTTCCTTATCTATACCCTTTAAAATATCTGCAATAATGGCATGCGGATCCTCACCGCGCGCGTTATCCGAGGTAATGACGGTAAGGTCGGCAAGGCGTGTGGCGATCCGCCCCATCTTGCGACGCTTGGTGCGGTCGCGGTCGCCACCGCACCCGAACAGCAAAATAATGCGCTGTCCCGCGCGGCGAAAGCGCCGCACCGAAAGCAGCAGCTTTTCCAGCGCATCGGGCGTGTGCGCGTAATCGAGAAACACACTGATACCAAGTGTGCTTGCCCCTACGCGCTCCATTCTGCCACGCACACCGCCAAAGGCGGCAAGCGCATCCCTTACCGTATCGGGTTCGATGCCGAGCGAGAGCGCTGTAATGGCGGCAAGCGAGGCATTTTCCACACTGAAATCCCCGGGGACAGGCAGAAAAATATCAATAGGCTCCTCCTCCCACAAGAGCGAGAAGGAAACACCCTCATCACCGTTTGCAAGTACCCCCTGTACATTGCTTCTGCCAACCGTATAAAACGGCAGATCGAGGCTGTCGGCAAGCTGCTGGCCGTAAGGGCCGAACAGTGAAATAATACCCAATTGCGACTGCAAGAACAGCTTTCTTTTTTCAAGATAATAGGTCGTCATATCCCCATGCAGATCAAGATGATCGGGCGTAAGATTGGTAAAGATCGCACGCGCAAATACGAGTGGCGCCACCTTTTCAAAAAAGAGCGCGTGCGAGGTCACCTCCATGATCACATACTCCGCCCCCATATCCCGCATTTCGGCAAGCAGACGATAAAGCTCGGCGGGATCGGGTGTGGTGAGGTTGGCAAGCTTATCATCATTTTTTGCAACCAATTCCCGATCACCGCAGGTAGCGGCAACGGTTCCGATCGAGCCGCACAGCTTACCTGCAGCCGTAAGTATCTCAAGCAGCATAGCGGCAGTTGAGGTCTTTCCGTTGGTGCCCGTAATGCCGATAAGCGTCAGCTCTCTTGCGGGATGACCGTACCATGCATCAAACAGGCGTGCCAACGCAGCACGTGCGCTTTTTACCACCAGCATTGGTACACCCAAGGCACGCTTTTCGGCAACAACAAGCACGGCACCGCGCGAAAGTGCCTCGGCAATATGAGAAAAACCATCGTTGGAAAGGCCCTTGATCGCCACAAACACAAAGCCCTGCCGCACACGGCGCGAATCGGCGGTGATACCGCTGACCTCCACATTATTCACAGTATCTCCGTCATACCCCGCCTCGATCACTAATTCCTTCAATAACATATAGCCTGCCCCCTATTCTCTTTTTTCCTCATACGGGAAATAAACGGTCACCGCCGCCCCCATCGGCAACAAGGTGCCTGCCGCCGGATATTGCCCCGTTACAGTCTTATCCACCTTAAAATAATCCTTTGCACCGCCAATGATGATATTAAAGCCGCTATCCAGCAGCAAGCGGTTGGCGGCGGAGGCAGTAAGCCCCACAAGCTGCGGCACAGCGCGTGTGACCTCGGTCTCGCCCGCACCGAGCGTTAGCACCACGTGAGCACCACCTTGCAGCACCCGACTGCCCGCTGCAGGCACCTGCGTCGTAACGGTATTCCCCTCACCTACAAGCTCATAGGAAATGCCAAGCTCCTGCAGGAGCTTTTCCGCTTGCTCCCTTGTATATCCGCCGCAATCGGGCACGGTAACGGTGAGATTTTCCTGCTCCTCCGCGGTATATACGGGCTCCACGCCGAGATACGGCAGCGCTGCCTCAAAGACATTGCCGACATAGGGTGCCGCCACTACGCTGCCGTACTTACTGCCATCGGTCGGCTCATCTACCACGATGATCACGGCA
>CAZOWH010000089.1:0-7966 GCA_964583425.1 uncultured Lachnospiraceae bacterium | reverse complement strand
AGCGAATGCCGCTGGTATCCTTGTTCTCGGTGGAGACATAGAGTGCAGCGCCGCTCTCAAGCACGGGAGCCTTGGTGGCATCGGTTGCTGCATTCTTTGCCCATACCTTGTAGGTGGTGCCGCCGTAGTTGATGTCTGCTGCGTAGGCATCAAGCGCGATATCGGCAGTAAGCCGGCACGCCTTGGCAACAACCACGCCGCCATTGAGGTAGTTGTTCTGGAAGCGGAACAATCTGGTATAGGTTCCACTCACATTTTCGGGGTTTACGGGATCATCGGAGGTAACGATAAACATACCGCCGTTTACGGTAAAGGAGGCGCCGCCGGGAATATCAGCAATCAGCCAATCGGCGACATAAAGACCACCGTTAAAGATAAATTTGACCGTATCGTTACCGTTGAACAGGGCAACCGTAGCGCCGCTCGGCAGCGACATGGAGCAGCCCTCGCCAAGCGTGAAGGTGGTATCGGCATTGCCGGCGATAGAAACCATGGCTTTGGATACGCCTGTGTAGGTACCCTCGGGTGCGGTAAAGGTTGCGTTCTTCACATTGATCTTAGAGCCGTATTGATTGGTACTGATCCAGAGAAGACCACCCTCATAGGTACCGCCGTAAATATTGATCGTGTTTTTACTCTCCGCTGACTTCATAGCATTCATCATAAAGATGCCGTTATACTTAGAGGCGATAACCTCAACGTCACCCGTCATTTCGATCAAATGCTTACCGCCGCGCGGTATGTGGAACATGTATCGGAGATTCTCATTCACTGCCGCATCTGCATTACCGTAATACGTGCCGCCCTTGAAATAGAAGGATGCACCGTATTCGGCAGAAATGGCGCCGGTCTCGTCATAGCCGCCCGAAGCCATGTTGATCGTGTAGATAGAAACGATCGCGTTTGCGGTAAAGGTGCCGTCGTTAATAATAAAGGTAGGCGTGATCCATGCGTCCTCAGCGCCCGTGCCGGCAAGGCGGAAGATGGCGCCAGACGAATAATCGGTGCTATATTTATCATCGCCCGAAGCATACCCGTTATCGGCATTGTTCCACTTTTTGTAGGTACCGCCGTTTACGGTAACGGTAGGCGCGCCGGAGTCACAGTACACAACACTGCCGCCAAACATGATGTCATATGTACCGTTGTTGAGCGTAAGGCCCGCATCGCCCGTAACGTTAAAGAATGCAGTAGAAGCGCCACCTTTATAAACGGTTCTGATAAAGGTGCCGTTATTTACGGTCATGGTGCCGCCTTTTACGTAGAACAGCGTGCCGCCGGTCACGGTGTAGCTACCACCCTCAACGATCAGCTTTCCGCTGTTTAAGGTTGCAAATTCATGGCCAAGCGTATATTCGCCACCCGTAACGGTCAGCGTGCCGCCCTCAACCACAAAGGGTACAAAATCGGTAATGCCGGAAATGGCAATGTTTGTGCCCGACTGCACGTAGGTACCGTTCGCATACTCGGCAAGCAGCAGCCTTTGCGCTTCTACAATAGCCGTATCAACCGAGTTAAAGGTAACGGTCTGCCCCTCACCAACGGAAACACTGTCGGGGTTGCCCGTCACGTAGAATTGGGTATTCTTCCAGAGCTCGATATCGCTGGGCAAAACGGCACCCTCGCCAAGATTAACGGTTGCACCGCTTACTTCGGCAGTGAGATATTTTCCGTTTGTAAACACGCCGTCAACGTAAGAGCCGTTCACAAGCTGTCCATCGGTGATCAGCGCGCCATTTGTAAGGTTATAGGTGCCGCCCTCAATAGCTACGGTGGGAACAGAGAGAGCATCATTGAGCTTACTCATCACAAACATATTTGCACCCAGATTAAAGGTGCCGCCCGAAATTGTGATAGTAGCCGCCTCGTTCAAGGCAATTGCCTGCGTACCGCTGATAGTAAAGGTACCCGCCTCGATCGTGAGTGTATACTTGCGGTCGGGATCGGCAGCGGCGGCAACATTGGGAGAACGGACAAGTCTTGCCGAGCCCTTTGCTTCAAAGGTGGCGCCCGTGCCGGTATAAGTCTTTTCCTCACCGTTAACGGCTAAGGTGACAGAGCCGGTGCCGATATACACAACGCCTGCGCCCTCGTTTTTGTACACGCTGTCGGTGGCGCTATCATAAAAGTTGAGGATCGCACAGGGATTCGTGCTGTTGACCTTAAAGGTACCGCCGTAAATGTAGAGCTTTGTGGTAGTGTTGCCGCTGCTTGAACCAAAGTGAACGGGACCGCCGTTTGTACCGGGACTACCATTCCCGGTAGCGTTACTGTCAAAGGTGCCGCCGTAAATATACACGTTAATATTACTACCGTTCAGATCAAGCAGCTTGGCATTTGGCTGACCGGGGTTGGGAGAGTAGGTGCCGCCTGTGATATAAAGGTTAGCAGGCTTGCTTGACGACGCCCCCTTATACACCGCGATGCAACGGTGGCCGTACACCGCAACAGTGCCGCCAAAGTGCACGTCATTTGCAAAGCCGGCGCTCAGAACTACAGCAGCATTGGAATAGCCGCCCCAAATGGTGCCGCCGGTTACGGTAACGCGACCGGTCGTATCGATCTGCATTTGATATGAGCAAGCTTTCTTATACGAGGTAGCATTCACATCCATGGAGCTCGTGGTGGAGGCAACGTAGCCACCGGTCATATTAAAGGTAGCGGCGCCACGAAGCACGATACCGAGCCCTTTAGCTGCGGTATTGAGTGTATAGACATTACCGCCGTGAAGATCCATATGCGGCGTAGCTGTGGTATCTGTGCTGGAGCCCACAATAACCGTCTCCCAGTCGGTGGTGGGGGCAGACTGCAGAGTGCCGCCCCACATAACAGCCTTGGTGCCGGTTCCGTAAACAGTGAGAACGTTTGCCTTGTCGGCAACGGCAATTTTGATACCGCTGTTATCGGCATCCTTGGCACCGATCGTAAGCCTTGCGCCCTCGGTAACCGTAATGCCCCTAACGCCATCAGTGGTAGCGATCAGCTTGAATTTAAGCAGGGTAACGTCAGCGTCAGCGCCGGTAATTTGAATACCAAATGCTGATGCCGCGGTGTTGGTAATGGTATAACCGTTACCGTCAATGGTGATGGCACTGTCAATTGTGACAGTGGAAGCCAGGGTCTCATCAGCGGTCAGCTTGATGGTTGCTGCGCCCGCAGCCTCGGGAAGTGCTGCCACTGCATCGCCAAGGGTTGCATAGCTATCGCCGATCTTGGTGCCCTCAGCATCATAGATCTCTGCGGTAGCAGAGCCAACGATCATTGTCATTGCCAGCAATACAACGACCGTTGCAGCCAAGAAAAGCAATTTGAAATGTTTTCTCATGAGGTTTTCTCCTTCTTGTTTTATTTATTAAAAAGCCCTTTGGGTGGCAGGCGGCACCTTGACACCACGAAAGCTATTCAATACGCGGGAAGGCTCTAAACAATTTTTACAGATAGCATTGTTTTTGTATAAATCTTGTATAAATCTCGCTTAGCCCGCCTTGGCGCAGCCAAGGCGGGCTTTTTGCGGGAACCGCAAAAAGCGGTGATTTATAAAGACTTAATTTTATGATACCACATTATGCAAAAATTGTCAATAGGCAGCGGTAATTTCGATTACGATTTTCGATTACGATTCTTCTATCACATACGACGGGCGCACTACGGCAAAATCACGGCCGTAATACATAATTCGCTCGGAATTCGTTTTGAAATCAGCAGCATTGCCGATACCCGATGTTAGCGGGATGAGCGCACCGTCACCTGCGTAAATATATACATATTCCGCAGAAGACGTTCTGGCAATCAGCACGTCACCCACAACAAGATTGTGCGGCTTTAAGAGCTTGGTGCGGTCGTAGAGCTTGGCGGAGGAGTCAAAGCGCATACCGCCGTAAAGGTGGTCAACCAGCATGCGCGAATAGTAGGTCTCGTCGGTGCGCAGGCAGCTGAGATACTTGCCGGAGTATTTCTTGGCAGAGGTATCAAAAATGCTTTCGGAGCCGTCACGTACCACACTATTGACATCAGTGGTGGCGAAGATATTTTCCACACCAAGCGCGCGCTTATAGATCTCGTTGACAAGCTCGAGCTTGGTAAGGGAAGTTCCCTCGGCTTTCAGCTCCTCGATGGCTGCTTGAATAGCTTGCTGCTCGCTTACGGTAAGCGTATTTTTCACGCGAATGGCAGCACATCTGTGCTTCACGCCGCCAACGGTAGCATCGTTACCGTCAATCAGCGTACCATCGGCTACGTTACCGACGCGCACGGTATAGGAAACCGTTACGGTCTCCCCTGCCCCAACGCTCACGGTCCAGTAAAGCTCGTCATCCTCCACGCGATCGCCGCCCGAGACGTAGCTCGTGCCTGCGGGCACCTTATCGTAAATTTCTACGGTTTTTGCTTCTGCATTTACATTGAAAAGCGAGAAGGTAAAGGTAACAAGATCGCCGGGATTTACGCTGACCGAAGAGGGATGACTGGAAAGCTTTTCCGCTCTGATGCCCTGCATATTTTGCACGCGATTTACCGTGTTGGTGGGGATCGCGTCATTGAAAACGTTGAGGGGGCGAACGATCAAAAGCTTTTCCACGTAATGGCCGGCGTACTCATCCTCGCCTCTGAAGGGGCTTCCTCCCACAGAAGTGGGATCAAAGAAATAATCACTCACCTTATGGTATCGGATGGTAGGCTCGTATTGCTCATAGCCGACACCTGCATCGGTCTTGGTATAGGAGGAACCGCTCGAGTGAATAAATTTACCGTTGCCGATGTAAAGCATTACATGCCCGGTGTTATTCGAGCGCCGAACGACCATGAGGTCGCCAACCTGAAGCGTTGCCATAAACTGACGCTCAACCTCAAGCATCTGCTCCTCGGTGTACGAGCCGGGCGTGGTGTTTTCAAAATAGAACATTTGCATGCCAAGCGTTTCGGCATTTGCGGCAAGATTGGCGGTTGTATACATATTATTGGGCAAGGTATAGCCAAGCGCGTTCAGGTACACATCATAGGTAAAGACCGCGCAGTTCACATACCCCCACTCGTCCGCAGTATACTCCTCGGGCGCCTTTTCGCCGTGTGTCCAGCGGTGCTCGCCGGACTGACTGATCAGGCCGTACCAAACATCCTCATATTGCAGGCTTTCTCCGCGCAGGAAGAAGGCATCGGCAGTTTTCACAAGTGCCTCCTGATAGGCGTTGATCACCTCGGGGGTCTCATCGGGATCGGAGGGTGTGAAATTGGTCATGGCAACCGAGGGGCGCACTGCCGCATACTTCTCTGCCGTGGCAAGCGAGGCAAGCGTGGTAGTCATATCGGTCTTTACTGCCGTTGCAGTAATATCGTAAAGCGCGTTCTCACAAGCAATATACAGCCTTGTTTCGCCGTTGCTTCTCACAAGAAGCAGGTCACCCGACATCAGCCCATTCGCATTTGCTGTCGTGCCGCGCACACCCTTGATGCCTGCAACATCGGTGGCGGCAGTGCCGCCGTAAAAGCCGGGCACTACGGTATCGGTAAGCTTAACGTCAGCAGCAAAAATTGCATCCAACAGCTCAGCAGGGGTGCCGTCAAACAGCTCGGTGATTGCCTTGGGATTTGTGAACGCCATTCCATATGCCCATTTGGCGAAAACAAAATCAGTATAGGTGGATTTAGACAGGATCTTGATCGCCTTTTCGAGGTATTTGATATCTACCTCGTTCAGTGTTTGTTCAATATAAAGATCATAGCAGTCAACCGAAATATCATTCACCATAGCACCTTCACCTTCAATGTATCCTCCGTTGGTCCACGTTTCATCCGCAGAAACCTCTACGGTATAGGAAATTGACCTTTCCTCACCAATGGGAACGCTTACCGCCCAAGAAAGCTTGTCATCGACCTTGCTTTCGCAGCCGGAAATAAAGCGTGTGCGCACGGGCACTGTGTCATTGATCACGACCGTTGCCGCGTTGTCACCCGTGTTGGTTACGGTTATGGTATAGGTAACAAACGCACCGCGCAGAGTGGTATCCTTCCAAGCAATATAATGTGTGGGATAAAGCGTTACTCCCTGCGCAACGGAAGCCGTTTTGGTTGCGCTGAAGCTGATCGGCAGGATCTGCTCGCTACACCTGTCACAAATATTGTCATCGTTCTCGTCCTTGTGGATCACAGCAACCGCGGTCGAGCATTTATCGCAGCTACCATTGCAATCCTCGTCAATGTGCTTTACACAAGCCTCACATTTATCACACTTGCCATCGTCATCAAGATCTGAGTGACCGATCTGCACACTTTGGCTGCAGTTATCGCAGCTGTTATCACAATTATTGTCGCGATGCTCGAGGCAAGCACTGCATTTATCGCATTTGCCATCACCATCGCCATCCGTATGAGAAACGGCTACATCAGCACCGCAGCTATCACATTTTGCATCGCAATTTCCATCAATATGCGCGGTACAAGTAGGCTTTATCTCGACCGGTTCACCGCAGATGTCGCAAGCACCGTCAGTATCTCCATCGGTATGCGTCAAGCAATTTGTCTTCGGTTTTTCACAAGCTGCAAACACCATTGCTACCAGCAGCAAGGTCACAAGCAGCAACGACAGTGCGCCTATTCTTTTTGAATAATGCATTTTTATTCAACACCTCCGATTATAATTTTTTCGTTTTCCATTGACACTATGTATGCCATTTGTTATAATTATAACATCGAATTAGGGCACATTTCGCGCCATTTTCGAGCATTTATGTGCCATTTTTTGCTTTATGAGGTGTAACGATGCACGCAAGATTTAATATAGAACGAGAACGACATGCCACACTTTTTTATAAAAGCTACCCCAACAGCTATTGTCATTTCCAATTTCATTCACCGATAGAGTTGTATTTTATCGAGGAGGGAGAAATGGAGATGCTCGTAAATGGAGTTCGTCAAACACTGAAGGCACCTGCCGTTTCAGTAGCGCTCAGCTATGATACACATGCCTACCGCACTCCCGTTTCCTCAAAAGCCACACTCTTGATTATTCCCACCCACCTTTGCGAGGAATTTATGCTGGCAGTGCGCGGAAAAAAGCTTGCCTTCCCGTTTGTAACTGATCCCGATGATTATGCCAAGCTGAAGAACGCTTACGATATCATCGTTTCCTCTGCATCCAACAAAATTAAGCAGCTTGGCGGTATCAATCTATTGCTCGGCACGCTGCTGGAGGTAATGACCTTTACCGATACACACGAGGAAATGCGCACAAGCCTCGCCTCGCAGATCTTGTTTTATATTGAAGAAAACCACGCTTCCAACATCACGCTCAGCAGCCTCGCAAATCATTTTGGATACAGCCAAAGCCATTTATCCCGCTATTTCAAGGCATCATTTGGCATTACCCTTTCCCACTACCTCACAACCGTGCGCCTGCGTCACGCCATCATGCTGATGTATAGCGATAAACACGATATCACCTATTGCGCACTCGAAGCGGGCTTTGCCTCCATGCGCACCTTCTACCGTGTCTTCCATGACGAGATCGGCGTGACCCCAACCGATTTTATCAAAAGTGAAAATGGCACTTCAAAATAGCACTATACTGTTATAATATATACGTATTAAAACAAGTGCTTATAAGAAAAAAGAGCAAGAAGACAGGCTTTTCCTATCTTCTTGCTCTTTTTATTGCAATGCTCATTGGAAACCGAACAAAGGCTTGTGGGAGTAGAAAGAAACTCAAGAAATTATGATTGGGATTGAACAGGAACACATAAAGTATTCAAAAGTTCAAGCCCTCGGTCTATTAGTATCGGTCAGCTAAATACATTACTGCACTTACACCTCCGACCTATCAAACTCGTAGTCTACAAGTGACCTTACCTGCTCGAAGCAGGAGGGATATCTCATCTTGAGGTGAGTTTCACGCTTAGATGCCTTCAGCGTTTATCTCATCCGTACGCGGCTACCCAGCTATGCCCTTGGCAGAACAACTGGTGCACCGGAGGTA
>CAZOWH010000088.1:0-8034 GCA_964583425.1 uncultured Lachnospiraceae bacterium | reverse complement strand
GGATCTCGGCAAAATCTACACCGCTGTACTTCTTTACCGCCTCAAGCATGGTCATACTCTCCCAGTGACCAAGGGCAATTTGATGGCAGCAGTAAGGAATGACAAGGCTACCGCACACCTTCTCGGCAACGGTACGCATCATCTCCTCGACAAGATCCATCAGGGCGTGATAGTCGGTATATGCCTGATAAAGCTCACTGGTGGTAAATTCGGGATTGTGCTTCGGGTCCATACCCTCATTACGGAAGATGCGACCCACCTCATATACGCGGTCCATGCCGCCCACGATCAATCTCTTTAAGTAAAGCTCGGTCTCAATGCGCAGCACCATATCCATATCAAGTGTGTTGTGGTGCGTCATAAAGGGGCGCGCGCTGGCACCGATCTCAAAAGGGGTGAGGATCGGCGTATCCACCTCAAGAAAACCCTTGCTGTCAAGAAAAGCACGCAGCTCGCGCAGAATAAGGCTACGCTTGACAAAGGTATCCTTCACCTCGGGGTTGACAATGAGATCCACATAGCGCTGACGGTAACGCGTTTCCACATCCTTAAGACCGTGGAACTTTTCGGGCAAAGGCAACAGGCTTTTGGCAAGCAGCACTACCTCGGTGCAACGCACGCTGATCTCGCCCATTTTGGTGCGAAACACAATGCCCTTCACACCAATGATATCGCCAATGTCCATCTTTTTGAAGCCGGCATAAGCCTCCTCACCGATCACATCACGGCGCACATAGATCTGAATATCACCCTTGTTATCGCGCAGGTGAGCAAAGCTTGCCTTACCCATCACGCGCTTGGTCATCATACGACCCGCAAGGCAGACCGTAACATCGGTCTCTGCCTCAGCTGCAAGATCTGCAAAACGCTCCTTGATATCGGCGGAATAGGCATCCTGCGGGTACTTGGTTACCTGAAAGGGGTCGGTGCCCGCCTCTCGCAGTGCCGCCAGTTTCTCGCGGCGCACACGAAATACATCTGCAATATTGACTTCCTCCACGGCCTCGGCCGCTTCATTTCTCTTTTCTTCTGCCATTTTAAATTTCCTCTTAATCGCGTCCTACCTCAAGAATGCGGTAGGTAAAATTATAGCCCGATGCCTCAACCACGCCTGTTACAACATCACCTGCACGGTGACCGATCAGTGCCTTGCCCACGGGCGATTGGTCGGAGATCTTGCCGCCAACAATGTCAGCCTCGTTCGAGCCGACGATGCGCCAAGTGCATTCTTCCTTATAATCCTCATCATACACCTTGACCACAGAGCCGATATCAATGACACCGCGCACTGCCTTAGAGGTATCGTACACCTCGGCATTTTCAATGTCATGCTTCAGCTTCAGAATGCGCGCCTCGTTTTCTGCCTGTGCATTGCGCGCAGCATCGTACTCGGCGTTCTCGGAAAGGTCGCCGAAGCCACGGGCTGTCACAATATCATTTTTAATGCGCTCGCGCTCCTCGCCCTCACGCCATTGCAGCTCCTTTACCAGCTCGTTATAGCCCTCTTGGGTCATTGTGATCTTCTTCGTGTTTGCCATGATGGTAACTCCTCTATATAATATAAAATATTTTATTGCTTGGCTGCCGTGATCGCGGCACGCAGTTGGTTATCCTCTGCCTCGGTCAAAAGGTAGAGATTCTTGTTTTTCACGGCATCATCAAGCGGTGTTTCGCCACCATGGGGCGCAATGCCCTTGCCGTCATAATTTTCGCCCGAAGGCGGATTGTAATAGCCCGTGGTAAGCTTAATGGCACCGCTATAGCCCCAATTTTCAAGGTCGAAAATATGCTGAAGCACGCCCTTGCCGTACGTGGTGGTACCCACAACGGTGGCAAGACTGTAATCCGACAGCACTGCGGTAAATAACTCGGCAGCGCTGGCGGTATTGCCGTTCACAAGCACCGCCATACCGTAATTACGGTACTTGCCGATATCCTCCTCTGCAATCGAGCAATCCACATAGTCGCCCTCATAGGAGACCGCCTCGGCGTATATGCTTTCGGTCGAACCGTCCTTGGAGACAATGCTGACAACGAGATCGCCCTTGTTTAAGAAGTAGGACAGCACCGCAACGATAGAATTGAGATCGCCGCCGGGATTGTTGCGCACATCAAAGACAAATGCGGTACACCCCGCCGTGATCAGCTTATCCATTTCCGCCTCAAATTGCACGGGGGTATTGGTAATAAACTGCGTAATGCGAATGATGCCGACCGTAGGATCGGTCTCACTGACGCGCCCCGTAACCGAAACGTTTTCCACTCGCGCACGCGTAATGGCGAAGGAAACGTATTCGGTGCCGCGCAGCACGGTAAACTCGGCAACCGTGCCGGCTTCACCGCGCAGGGCGACCGATGCCGCCTCGTACCCCTTTTCAGCAACCGAAATGGCGCTTTCGCCCATGCCGATCGTCACGATCACGTCACCGGGGAGCACCCCTGCTGCCTCGGCGGGAGAGCTTGGCATTACACCGACAATGGCAATACCCGCGGGATCAACGCTTTCCACCACAGTAATACCCACACCGACGAGCTCACCGTTGTTTTCCGCCATGATCTCGTCAAATTCCTCCTCGGTGTAATATGCGGCATACCGATCTCCGGTTGCCGCCATGTATGCCTTGAGCATACTGTCAAGAAGCAAATCACCGTTGGTATCGTATAAGGCATATTCCGAGAATATCGAGTCAATAATACCGATCTTGGCACCGTAATCCTCGGTACCATCGGTGCCAAGCGTGTTGCCCGTGCCGAATATACCGACAAAAGCCGCACCGAGAGAAAACGCAAGCACCGAAAAGGCGAGTGCCACTGCGATCAGTGAGACCACAAAGACCCACAGACGTACGGTGCGCGGCTTTTGCTGCGCATACATGTACGGCACATTGGTAATGGGAGCCGCTTGCGGCGGCGCTTGGCGCGCAAGCTCCCTTGCCTCAAAGCCAAGGCCGAGCAGACGGAAGGTAATAGCATCCGCCGCAGCAAAGCGATCGGTAGACGGCGGAAGCAACATACGCAGCCTTGTGCCATCTGGGCTGAATTCTGCGGTCGAAGCAGGTACGGTGGATGTCAATGCCCGTAAAATTTCATCACGCCGCGCGGGCTCCACCGCGGGTGATACCGAAAATAGCAGTTCCAATCGATTCCCTCTTTTCAATATTGGGAAGTTAAAACAAGTAGGTCAAACAGGCAAAAGTAAGCGGGGGCAGATGCCAATGCCGCTTACTTTTGTTATGTAGCATGAAATATAGAATTAAAACTTGCCGGGCTTGGAGTCAAGATATTTCTTGACCATAAGTGCCACCTTAAAGGTGATGGCGTGCTCAAACTCGCGCAGGTCAAGCCCCGTCAGCTTGCGGATCTTTTCAAGGCGATATACCAGCGTGTTGCGGTGCACAAAGAGCTTGCGGGAGGTTTCGGAGACGTTTAAGTTGTTTTCAAAAAAGCTTTGAATGGTCATGAGCGTTTCGCGGTCAAGCGACTCAAGGCTTTCCTTTTTGAATACCTCCTGCAAAAACATTTCACAAAGCGTGGTGGGCAACTGGTAAATCAAGCGCCCGATGCCGAGGTTTTCGTAGTTGATGATATTCTTTTCGGTCTCAAACACCTTGCCAACCTCAAGGGCAACCTGCGCCTCCTTGTAGGCACGTGCCAGATCCTTGATATTGTCTACCACGGTAGAGATACCGATGGCGACCTTGGTATAAAATTCGGTAGAGAGCGTGTCTGCAATGTTGGTGGCGATCTTTTCGATCTCCTTTGTCTCGGTACCGTGCTTGATATCCTTTACCAGCACAATATCATGTTCACCTACACTGATGACATAATCGCGCGATTTATCCGGGAACATATTTTGCAGCATTTCAAAGGGCAGCATATCGGTCTTGCCAAAGAACTTGATGAGGAACACGATGCGCGCCTCATCGGTATTGAAATGCAGCTCCTTGCTCTTGATGTAAATATCACTCGGCAAAATATTATCGAGAATGATATTTTTAATAAAGGAGCCCTTGTCGTATTTCTCGTCGTAGAGGTTTTTGATGTTGCCGAGGGCGATGGTAAGCATTTTACACATCTTCTCCGCCATTTTATCCTCGCCTTCCACAAAGACGATATGCTCGGCACGGTTGCCGCTGACAATGGGACGGTAGGTGTAACCGCCTGTTACCACCTCTTCAGATGCATAGGCAAGCTCATCACGGATGCCCTGCTTGATCTCACCGATCTTAACCAGCTCGGAGCAAGCAATGATCACACCGTTTTCATCGATCACGCCAATGACACGGTCGATCGCATCCTTCATCTGATGAATGACACCTTGGAACAATCTGTTAGACATACTACTACCTCATTTTCTTTGTATATAAAATATGCAGATTACATATATTTTACACGATTTGTTGTGATATTGCAATAGGAAATTACCATTTTTACCAAAAAAATGCAGCTTTATTTGTGAAATTTTATTGCAGTTCCAGCACCGATGCAATGCAGGCAAGGGCAAATATGGGTGCTGTCTCGGTACGCAGAATACGCCGACCAAGCCCTGTCATTACAAAGCCTGCCTCCCTTGCGCGTGTTGCTTCGGCAAGCGAAAAGCCACCCTCACTGCCAACCACAAGCGCGATCTTGGTGCCGCGAGCGGGATGCAGCTCGGCAAGAATGCGGGAAATGGGGACGGTGCCCTCCCCCTCAAAGCAAAAGAGCACAAGCTCGGCGCTTGCCGCCATGGCAAGCATTTCGGAAAAGCCGACAGTTGCCAGCACCTCGGGCAAAATACCTCTGCCGCATTGCTTAGCCGCCTCATGTGCAATGCGCCGCCGCCGCTCGCGCTTTTTTTCCTCCGCCTCAGGCTTGGCACGTACAATGCAGCGCTCGCTCTCAAAGGGCACGATCACTGAAACGCCGCACTCCACCGACTTCTGGATCACGGTATCAAGCTTATCACCCTTGGGGAGTGCTTGATAGAGTGTGATATGACAGGGCGGCTCGGTCTCCTGCTTTTTTACCGAAACGATCTCGGCTATTACCGCATCGGGCAAAAAGGTACGCAGCACACAATCGTACTCGTTTGCGGCACTGTCACATACGGTAATGTGCTCCCCCGCCGCCATGCGAAGTGCACGGGAGATATGGTGCGCATCATCACCGCGCACGGTGACGGTGCTTTGCGTGATATCGGGACTTTCAACAAAAAAGCGCGGCACCTCGGCAACCTCCCCAACAGCATTTTTATTATTATAACGCAATTTGACCAATTTGTCAATGCCCAATTTGTGATTTTTCACCACTTTCTTCACAAAAATGACAAAACGGGCACCGCACGATGCCCGTTTTTATCAATAAAATACCAATTTGATGTTTATGCTTTTTGAACAACCAAGGCGCACCAGCCATTGTCGTCAAGGCGCTCTGTGACTCGCAAGCCGTTGGCAGACAAGGCTTCTGCCACTTCCTCGGCACGCTCGGTAATAATGCCGGATGCCAACAAAACGGCATCATCCTTCATATAGTCCCCAACGTCCGGTGCCATACGGATGATGATGTCCGCCACGATATTGGCGCAGACAAGATCGTATTTTCCGCCCGCGAGATCAACCTGCTTTAAAAGGTCGGAAACATCGCAGGTCACATTCTGCTCGCCGCTATCCTTGATATTCTCACGTGCCACGCGCACTGCCACGGGGTCAATATCGTACGCCTTGCATTCGGCAGCGCCCAGCTTGGCAGCACAAATGGCAAGAATACCGCTACCGCACCCAACATCAAGCACGCGCGCACCCTTTTGGGTGTAGGTCTCAAGCAGCTCGATCACAAGGCGCGTGGTCTCGTGCGTGCCTGTGCCAAACGCCATACCGGGATCCATGCGCACGATGATCTCGCCCGACTTTTCCTCATATTTTTCCCAAGCGGGGACAATAACCATCCTTCTGCCGATGTGAATGGGCTTGTAATATGCCTTCCAGGAGTTTGCCCAATCCTCCTCAGACACGCCGATGATCTCGATCTTTCCGTCAAAGCCGCTTTCCCCCATGCGTTCGCGCAAAAATGCAACGGCATCGGTAAAGGGCCTGTCCGCAGGCAGAAATACCGAAACCGCAGCAACGGTCTTGTCGGCGTTTAAAATACTCTCGTCGATGAGGTCACCATAGCAGGTCTTGAGGTCGATATCGCTGAAATCCTCGATCATCAAATTGTTGTTGATCATACTCATGATCGCCACAAGCGTATCAAGATGACAAAGCTTTACGGTCACCTTTAGCTGCGACCAATCCTTGCAGTAATCCATAGTTTATCCTCAATTGCGATTCAATTTTTCAAAAATACGCTTGAAAAAGCCCGATTTTTTGCCGTAATTCCCTTCGCTGCAATTCTCGGCAAAGGCGCGCACCTGATCCTTTTGCTTGTCGCTGAGAGAACGCGGGATCTCTACATTCACACGGAAAATCAGATCACCGCGGCGCCCCTTATTGTTGATAGAGGGAATGCCCTGCCCCTTAACGGTAAAGGTGGAACCGGGCTGCGTGCCCTCGGGAATGGTATATTTGGTGTTCCCCTCAAGCGTGGGGATCTCGATCTCGGCACCAAGAATAGCATCGGTCACCGGGAGCGGCACCTCGCAGTAAATATTGTAGCCATCGCGCTCGAAAATGGGATGGGGCTTTACCGTAACCTGTAATATCAGGTCGCCAGCGCTGCCGCCGTTTCTGCCGTCATTTCCCTGTCCGCGCAATGCAATGCGCTCGCCGTCGTCAATACCAGCGGGAATTGAAACCTCCAGCTTTTTGCTAATGCGGATAAAGCCCGTGCCGCGACAGTTGCTGCAGGGGGTTTTGATGATCTTACCCTTGCCGCGACAGCTGTCACACGTGGTGGTGCTTTGGAACTGCATACCGCCAAGGCGCTGCATGACGCGCATCTGCCCCGAGCCGTGGCATTTGCCGCAGGTCTCGGCACTGGTGCCCTTTGCGGCGCCGCTGCCCGCACAATCGGGACAGCGGCACACGCGATTGTAGCTGATGTCCTTTTTGACACCGAATGCGGCTTCCTCAAATGTAATCGAAACACGCGCGCCGATATCGTCGCCGCGCATCGGGCCGTTACGCTGTGCGCCGCCCCCAAAGCCGCCAAAGCCCCCGCCGAAAAAGCTGCTGAAGATATCGCCGAAGTCACCGAAGCCGCCGTACCCACCGCCGGCTCCACCGGCGGCGGGATCGAATGCCGCGTGCCCATACTGATCGTACTTGGCGCGCTTATCGGCATCTGACAGTACGTCATATGCCTCGTTTACTTCCTTGAATTTGACCTCCGCCTCTTTATCATCGGGGTTCATATCGGGGTGATATTTTTTGGCAAGCGAGCGATACGCCTTTTTAATGGTAGCATCGTCCGCCCCCTTGTCTACACCCAAAACCTCATAATAGTCGCGTTTATCAGCCATAATTCTCTCTTAAAGCAGATCAGTTGCCGCTCTTATCCTCGAAATCAGCGTTGTAGAAGCCGCCATCGGCACCGTTACCTGCACCTGCATCACCGCCCATATCGGCAGCACCCTCGACGCCCTGCGCCTTGTAAAGCTTTTCGGAAAGCGCATAGAATGCCTTTTCCAGTGCCTCGGTATCAGCCTTGATCGCTGCGGTATCACCGCCTGCCACCGTGGTACGGAGCTTTTCGATCGCGGCCTTCACCTCTGCCTTTTCCTCCTCGGTGACCTTGTCACCGATCTCTCCAAGGGTCTTTTCGCTCTGGAAAATGAGGGTCTCGGCATGGTTCTTGGTGTCAACAGCCTCCTTTTGCTTCTTATCCTCCTCGGCAAATCTTTCCGCATCCTTCACGGCGCGGTCAATATCCTCCTGGGACATATTGGTGGAGGAGGTGATGGTGATGTGGGTCTCCTTACCCGTGCCCTTATCCATAGCCGATACGTTTACAATGCCGTTTGCATCGATATCGAAGGTAACCTCGATCTGCGGTACACCGCGGGCAGCGGCTGGAGAACGCGCAGCCCTTCGGCTTGTTGATCGGGCTGGGCAC
>CAZOWH010000087.1:0-8109 GCA_964583425.1 uncultured Lachnospiraceae bacterium | reverse complement strand
ATGCGGATCAGATCGTCAACGGGTATTCCCTTCACCTCCGCCACTGTCTCGGCAGTGTAGCGCATCAGCCCCGAATGGTTCAGCTTGCCGCGATAAGGCTCGGGGGCGAGATAGGGGCAGTCGGTTTCAATGAGAATACGGTCAAGCGGCACAGCAGCAACTGCCTCACGTACCTTGGGGGCATTTTTAAAGGTGACAACGCCCGAAAAGGAGATGTACCAGCCGCGGCGCACAAGATCCCTTGCCATTTCGGCACTGCCGCTGTAGCTGTGAAACACGCCTGTAATATTGGGATGGCGGCAGATGATATCAAAGCAATCGCCGTGTGCTTCTCTGTCATGGATCACAACGGGCAGCTGCCATTTTTCTGCCATGCCAAGCTGCTTTTCAAAAAAATACTGCTGCTTTTCCCTGTCGGTACCGTCATAATGGTAATCAAGACCGATCTCGCCGAGCGCGACGATTTTTTTTTGGTTGGCGCCGTCAAGCAATGCCTCAATTTCGGCAAGTGCGGCATCGATATCGGGAATGCATTGCCCGTCTCCGGGGTGAATGCCGACCGTGGCATACATGCCCTGCCATTTTGCAGCCTCCGCGACCACAAGACGGGAATTTTCGGGGTCAGTGCCAATATTCACGATACCGCACACATCGGTATCAAAGAGCGCTTGAAGCAGCGCATCGGCACCGTCAAGCTCGCGCCCAAAGCGGCGGTCGTAATAATGTGCATGAGAATCAAACAGCTTTTCCATTGTTATCCTTTTGTTTTCTCCGTTTCAAATACAGTTCAAGCAGCCATCTTGCCAGCAGAACGCCAAAGCAGATAGCCCACCATTTAAAGAACCAATCCAGCGCGATGATGCCGTTCCAATTGATCCTACCGTAATACCAAAATCGGCGATTAAAGCCGTATAGCGCGATCGAGCCGACGATCAGCTCGAGCAGGGTGGTCACCACAGCGCCCACAAGGGAGCCAAGGATGATGGGCAGCTTTTTATCGTAAAGCGCCATCACAGTCACGCATACAATGCCTGCCATGGGAGCCATTAAAAAGGATGCCTCGCCGTGATTCATAAAAATGCGCCAAATGACCTCCACAAAAAAGTAGAGCACACCGCCACAGGCAAAACGCAAAACATGTTTCATGTCAATACCTCAAAAAAACAGAGGGGAGCGAGCTCACCCTCCGTTTTTTGTTTTTTATCTCACGCGCTCGCCAAGAGGCGTTTCAGGGTCAAGAAATACCACGCGCACCTGCTCCTCACCCGAGGCAAGGATCATGCCCTCGGACTCGATGCCGCAAAGGGTTGCGGGCTTCAGATTTGCTACCACAATGATCTTTTTGCCCACAAGCGCCTCGGGCTCGTAGAACTTGGCAATGCCCGATACGACCTGACGTGTTTCGTAGCCGAGGTCAAGCTGCAGCTTCAAAAGCTTTTTCGCCTTCGGCACCCTTTCACAGGAAATGACCTTGGCAGTGCGGAGCTCCACATTCATAAAGTCCTCAATGCCGATAAGCGCACAGCCCTCGGGCTTTTCAATGGGGGCGGCTGCCTTTTCGGCAGCAAGCGCTGCCTCCTCACGCTTTTTGATGATCTCGTCGATCACCTTTTCATCGACGCGCGCAAAGAGCGGATAAGCGGCACCAAGCGACTTACCTGCCACAAAGCCGCCAAAGCTCCCCACGCTGGCATAATCCTTTACCTCGCTGCCGATCTGGGTGAAGATCGCCTTGGCAGTTTCAGGGATAAAGGGGGTTAAGAGCACAGCCGCCGTGCGGATGCACTCAAGAAGATTGTAAAGCACGGTACCAAGGCGCGGCTTCTTGGCTTCATCCTTGGCAAGTGCCCAGGGCATGGTCTCGTCAATATACTTGTTGGCGCGGCGCAGCATATTAAATACCGCATCAGCAGCGTCTGCAATATGATAGTCGTCCATCAAAGCCTCGTATTTTGCCACGGCATCGGCAACCGTTGCCTTCAGCTCGGCATCGGGTCCCTCCTCACCTGCGGGAGTGGGTACCACGCCGCCAAAATACTTCATTGTCATGGCGTGTGTACGGCTGACAAGGTTACCGAGGTTATTGGCAAGGTCGGTATTGTAGCGCGTAAGGACATTGGTATAGCAAATTCTGCCATCCTGATCGTAGGGCATTTCGGAAAGCGCAAAATAACGCACGCCGTCCACGCCAAAGGTTTCGGCAAGCTCGTCGGCATAAATAACGTTTCCGCGAGATTTTGACATTTTTATCTCCGCGCCGTCATTTCCCTTCTTTTCCTCGGCGGCATTAAACCACGGGTGACCAAACACCTTTTTGGGAAGCGGGAGCCCCAGTGCCATGAGGAAAATGGGCCAATAAATAGTATGGAAGCGCAAAATATCCTTACCGATGATGTGCACATCGCAGGGCCAATATTTCTTAAAATGCGCGGATTGCTCCTCATAGGTCTTGTCGGGATCGTAGCCGAGCGCGGTGATATAGTTGGTCAGCGCATCGAGCCACACGTAGGTAACGTGGCGATCGTCAAAATCCACAGGAATACCCCATTTAAAGGAGGTGCGGGATACGCAAAGATCCTGCAAGCCACCCTCCACGCGCAAAAAGTTGTTTACCATTTCCTTTTTGCGTGATTCGGGCTGAATAAAGGTAGGATCACTGTCGATATGGGCGAGCAGCTTGTCTACATAGTTGCTCATCTTAAAGAAATATGCTTCTTCCTTTGCCTGCTCTACGGGTCTGCCGCAATCGGGGCATTTACCGTCCACGACCTGCGTTTCGGTAAAGAAGGATTCGCAGGGCGTGCAATACCAGCCCTCGTAGTGCCCCTTGTAGATATCCCCCTGCTCATAGAACTTTTTGAAGATCTTTTGCACGGCGGCACAGTGAGGCTGATCGGTGGTGCGGATAAAATAATCGTAATCGGCGTTCATTTTATCCCAAATGCCGCGAATTTCACCGGCTACATTGTCAACGTATTGCTGGGGGCTAAGCCCCGCCTCTACGGCAAGATTTTCGATCTTCTGACCGTGCTCATCGGTGCCCGTGCAGAAAAATACGTCATAGCCGCGCAGCTTTTTATAGCGTGCCACGGCATCTGCCATGATCACCTCGTAAGTATTGCCGAAATGAGGCTTACGAGAGGCATAAGCAATGGCTGTTGTGAGATAAAACTTTTCTTTCATTAGACTTCCTCCTTAGGGCAAAGCGCCATAGAAAGGCGCATATAAGACAAATTATAATAATGCGAAAACCAAAGCACATGCAGCACGCCAACAGTTGCCAGCGAGAGCAGCAGCCACAAAAGCGACTTCACGGAAAAAAGAAAGATGTGCGTTAAATTTCTCTTTCCCCTCGCCACCGCAAAATAAAATGCTTGGCGCACGCGCATATCCTCATTTCCTACAGCTACCGCGGCAAAGGCAAGATAAGCACCCGAAAAGAAAAGCACCAAAACCGATACCGCAATCGCCATCAAAAAGCACAAAATCAGCAAAAGCACTGCCACCGGGCCGCTGAAATAAACGGTAAATACCGCAGTGTATAAGCTCCACGCGCCAAAAAACAGTCCCACAACGGCAACCGCAGGCACCAAGAGCAGCAATGCCAGCACAGCGCCGATGCGCCAAGCGCGCGCATAATGCCGAGGTGAGGTAAAGTAATAAAACAGTGCAAAGAGCGGCGGCTCCTCGCCAAGCAATACAAGTCCCGCCATACGCAGCTTGGCAAGCCACAGCGGCATAACAAAGGCAAGAAAGAGCAGCAGCTCAAGCAGCACAAGCGCGATCTCCGCGATCACCGCGGCGATCAATGTGGTTGCATAAAGCCCAGCCAAATATACGGCAAGCTGCTGCAAGCAATACACCGCAAAGGTAACGAGCAGGCAAAACAGCAACGCGCAGGTCAACCGGGGCAAGGTACCGCTTCGGTGAAGCGCCGCCATGGTATCACGCTTGATCGCTTGCAGATCGGGCTTTCTCGGCCCCGCAACGTCGGAAGGATCCATTACATATGCCCCCTTTTTTTAAATATAATGATATTTTATCATATTTTTGTGGTATTTACAAGTAAAGATGGGAAAAAACTTAAAGATTTTGCCAAGAAAGCCGCAACATCTTTTAATTGATAGATGAAATGAACAATATTTGCACTTGAAAAAGATAGCGCTGCGTGCTATAATGAATTTACAATAAAAGCAAGGAGCACCGATGATGAAGTTTTTACTGTTTGCCGATCTGCACCACGCACCCGGTATCTTTATGGGCGGCACATGGGAGGACCTCACCGAGATTCAAGCATGCGCAGAGCGCGAGGGCTGTGATTTTATCATCCACGCAGGCGATTTCTGCCACGGCCCCACAAACGTTGCCGACTTTGTGAAGGCTTACAATGATTTTCATATTCCCTCTTACCATTGTCTTGGCAATCACGATACCGATAAAACGCCCTTTGAGGAGACCGTAAGGCTCTATAATATGCCAAACGAATACTATTACTTTGATTGCAAGGGCTACCGCATGATCGTGCTGAACCCAAATTATTATAAGGACGGCGAGGAGCTGGTCAACTTTTCAATGGGCAATTACTTTAAATTCGGCCCCTACCGCGATTGGATACCGCCCGCACAGCTTGCTTGGCTGAAGGAAACCATTGATGCCTCACCCTACCCTTGCATGCTGATCAGCCATGAGAGCTTTGAGCGCCCCGACGGTGTACAAAACCGCGAGGAGGTTTTAAAGATCATCAACGAAGCAAACGCCAAAAGGCCGCACAGTGTACTGATGTGCATGAACGGGCATTATCACCGTGATTATCTCCGCGTACTCGACAACGTTTGCTATTTTGACATCAACTCCGTGAAATTTGACTGGGTGCAAAACGTGCATAACCTCTACCCGGCGGAGCTGTGCGCACAAATAAAGAACCTCAATCACATTGTGGTATATAACGACCCACTTTATTGTGTGGTAACCGTTGAAGGAAGTACAATTGAGATCAAGGGCAAGGAAAGCTCGATGTTTATGGGGGTAACGCGCGAAATGACAGGAAATGTTAAGTATGACAAGGCGGGACGCCCCGTAGTGCCGCGCATTGCAAACACAAAAATTACGCTGTAATGGCGCATCGCAATTCCCTACATTTCACCAAAAATATATAAAGTGAAAAAGGCAACTGCTATCACAAGATAGCAGATGCCTTTTTTCTTATGTTATTAAATGAGATCTGATTACGGCGTTTGCAGCGCTGTGAGATAGTTCAAATAAGCCTGCAGGGTATCCCATTCGCATACATAGCCAAACATTTTAGAATGGTTGTACTGATAATCATTCCACTCGCCGGAGGCATACATGTGGAGACAATTCTCGCAATCGCCCTCGTGTGGATGCGCATCATTTGGCTCACCACTGGACCAGCTCGAATACTCCCACGGCTCGCCCGTTACCCACACAAAAGTATGCGGTCCCTCATATGCACCATAGCATACCGGTCTGTAAGCACCAAGCCAAGCGCTGTCGCCGTGATTGGCAACGATGGTTGCAACGGCACTGTTTTCGCCTGCATCGGTAATGGTAGCAAGATGTCCGTTCTTGCTTTCACAATCAGCCTTTGCATCGGTCCACGTAATGCTGGCGGTGGTTTTGAACACCTCGTAGAAGTGACCGTTATAGGTGGTTTGCAGCTTAACACCGGAAATTTTCTCAACCTCTTTCCAATCAATTTCGGTATCGGTATCCGTAATGGCACCCGAGGCGCTGAGAGGAATGATAGATTTTGTTCCGTTTTCAGAAACAACGACCGAAACGCTGTTGCTTACAAGTTTTACGTCTCGCGTGCTGTAGATCTTGCCTGTAACGGCTCCGATATATACGTCGCGATAAATAGTGATCTCGGTAATGGTGCTGGTTGAAGCCGTCATACCACTGTTGATCTCACCGAACATGCCGCCAACATAGGAGCCTGTCGGCGCATCTACTACCAGCTCCCCAACGGTGCTGCCCGTAACGGTGACCTCGCCATCGCCACCGATATAGCCGCCAATACCGCCAACAGACCCTGTGCCATCGCCGAAGAGACTAAGGTCGGTTCTAAAGATCTGAATACCGGAAAAATCGATCGGATGGAGGAAATTGCAGTAGCCGAACATGCCGCCGATATAGCCGACACCGGAAGCGCTCGAATCCTTAATAACGATATTACTATACTCGGTTCCCGTAAGGCTTCCCGCAAGAACGCCTGCGGCAGTCCCCGTGGACTTTACGGTAACATTTTGGAGTGTGATATCCTTTGCGGAAGGCAGCGCATCAAACAGTCCCACGCTCTCAAGCGCTTCATCCACATAAATATAATTCAAAATAACGTTGGTGATCGTTTTGTTATTTCCGTTAAGGCTCTTAAAGCCGCCCGCACGCAACGGCTCGGTAAGCGTTTCCCCATTGAAGTCGATATCCGCACCGAGCACGATCTCCCATTCGGAGGGCTCGTATCTCGGGTGACTAATCATATCGTCGTAAAGCGTGCCGAGATATTTCAATGCTTCTGCTGTATTTACAGTGATCCTCTTGTTTTCTTCGTCAACGGTATAGCCATCAGGGGCGTAGCGCCACAAGGGCTTTTCCCAAACGGGTGTAATCCCGCTGTCATATAGATTATCGAAGGAATCAAACTCATGTGTATTTTGTGTTGCATAAACATCCACAGCAAGCTTAACACGAGGTGCGGGATACCCTTGCGAGGGATCGTAATTTGCCTCCTCACTCGTAACGTAAGTAGGCATGTAAACGATAAGCGCAAGCCTGCGGGAATCCGATTCGGGATGCATGGTCCCGTATTGGAAATTCGTTTGAGTCAGCCCCATTTGGGTTTGAGAAACAAGTGCCATCGCGCTTTCGCGAGATGTAATTTCTCCCTGTTCCTCAACGTCGTAATCCACGATTGCATACACGAGATAATCGGAAAGATAGAATTGCTCTCCGCTGCTGAGATAGCCCGGAACCTCTTCCTTGGGATAGACAGCAAAGAGAAAATTAAAGGAGAGATTTCCTCTGTTTTCAATTTCGAGATATGCAACGCTTGTATATCCGGGCTCCCAAAGCGCCTCCTCATCAAAGAGAGAAACGTTTGTGGCATCCAAATATTTCTCAGCCTCGGCATCCCAATAATTCATGGCTACATCAAGGTTACCGGTTATGATGTTATTCATACCGGATGTCTCGGAATCGGTAAACCATGCAAACGTGGTACCAAGCAACATGCTAAAGCACGCGAGCATAGCAATAAGGCTTAGCAGCAATGCAGTTTTGGTTGTTCGTGCTTTTTTCATTTTCGACACTCCTTACATTATGCTTCAGAGTTTATACATATTCACGAAAAGTCATAAATAAATATACTTATACATGATTATTATAGCACTACCCATGGTCTAAGGATAGTAATATTCGAAATGTTTTCAAAAAATTAACATTCTCCGCATGAAAGCAACGCAAAAAATCAATTTGCCTCTTTCGACAAGCAAAAAAGGTGCCCGACCCTTCGGTCAAGACACCTTTTTTGTTAATTGATCTGCGTAATATCGTAAGGCGTGGTCTGGTACACAAAATAGTTGAGCCAGTTCGAGTAAAAGAGGTTGGCACAGCTGCGCCAACGCACCACGGGCTCTCGCGTTTCATCATCGTTTGGAAAATAGTTTTTCGGCACGGCGATGGGAAGTCCCTTTTCCTTGTCGCGCAAATACTCCTTTTTGAGAGTATCTCCGTCGTATTCCGAGTGACCTGTGACAAAGATCTGTCTGCCGCGCTCGGTCGAAACCACAAAAACGCCCGCTTCATCGGAGCTCGACAGCACCTTTAGTGCCTCTACCGCCTCGATATCCTCACGCGCCACGGTGGTATGGCGGGAGTGCGGCACCAAAAAGGTATCGTCAAAGCCGCGGAACAGGATCGAAAGCTTGTGATCGAGCTTGTGCTCAAACACGCCGAACAGCTTTTCGGGCAGGATCTGCTTCTCAATACCGTAGTGATAGTAAAGCCCCGCCTGTGCACCCCAGCAAATGTGTAGGGTGCTGGTCACGTGCGTTTTGCTCCACTCCATGATCTCACAGAGCTCGTCCCAAT
>CAZOWH010000086.1:0-8189 GCA_964583425.1 uncultured Lachnospiraceae bacterium | reverse complement strand
ACGCCATCAGCGACAGCTCGCCACCTGTCTCAAAGGAGGTCAGCATATGCGTGCCGTATTCGTTGAAAAAGGCGCCGATGCTGAGATCGCTGTTCGGATCGATCCGATCAAGCGCGGCAAGAAACTCATCGCTTAAATATTTGCTGTAATTTGCCCCCAAGGCGTAGCGATTACAAACAGCCTTATAGGTATAATAATAATACAGCTCCGAGGTCGTTGTGGTATTCTTGATATCAAAGCTGGCACTGAACTTGTTTTCTACCCCTGCTTTGATCTTGTTCATGGAAAAGCTGGCACTTGCCGTATTGCTATAATCAATGCCAAAGCTCTTCATCATCTCGAGGGAGCTTTTCGCGTACCAAGAATTGCTTGCCTGCTCCAAAACGCTTGTGCCATCACCCGTACCAAAGGTATACACCTTCAGCTCATCATTTTCCATGTCGATCCACGATTGTGCAACAAGCGTGGAGATAGAAATGGGTTTATTACTGATGGCATTAAAGCCCCAGCCCAGCATTTGCGTAGGCTCATCGGTTAAATTCACCTCATCAGCCGCAATCGTGCCGATGGCACCAAGCGGGACCATCAATACAACCATAACAATTGCCAAAAAGCCCGAAAATACCCGCTTCGCATTGCTTTTCTTCATTTTTCTTTTCCCCCTCATTCAGTAACTGTAATTTTTCCGTTGATGACGGCAAAATTTAAATTTGTCTCATCAATGTTATATACATTGTTAGCATCATAGGTTGCCGTAATAACGTAATCTCCTTTTTGTGCTGTATTCGAAATGCTGAAATACAAGGTTGCGAATACCCAGTCACCCATGGAGTTGGCTGAGCCATTAAACCAGTTCAATGTTACAGGACTGCTATTGCTCTGTGGTAATTGAGATTGACCGCCGATCGTATCATTATAAACGATCTCGTTCAGTGTCAACGCCGCGCTGTCATAGGTAACTGCCAGTTTGATCGAGGCAATGCCGGGATTTTCCGCTACCGCTATGGTAATTGCCACATCATCGGCACCCGCCTGTGCCTCTGCAGCAGAGATCACAAAGGAGGGACCTGTCACATTTTGTATATAGGTAGCGGTAACAATTTGATCAGAGGTCACGTTATTATAGCTTCCGCTCCATCCGGTGAAGGTAAATCCGTCGCGCGTGGGATCGGCGGGCGGTGTGGCACTTGCACCGCTGCCAACACATTCGCTCTTCAACACTGTGCCATCATGATCTTGAAATGTAACCGTATAAGTGGTGGTAGCATCACCTATTTCCACCCCTACATACCCTGCATCGATCTCCTTATTGTTGGAAAGTATTAAAATCAAATGGTATTCGTTGTTAATATATGCATCTGTCACACTAATGCCGGCAGCACCGGGCGCACCCGCCGCACCGCTCTCACCGGTAGCGGGGACATTCAACGAGCTCCATGTGGCACCGTTATCGTAGGAGACCTCCCACATGTTGGTTTCTGCATTGATCTGCAATTGCGGCGTGACGCCGTCCTTCCCGGGTGCACCCGGTGTGCCCGAGCCGCTGCTTCCGCCGGTAGCTGCAACATTCAATGAGATCCATGTGATACCGTTGTCGTAGGAGACCTCCCAGATATTGGTCTCTGCGTTGATCTGCAATTGCGGCGTGATGCCATCTGCACCGGGAGTGCCTGCAGCACCCGGTGTACCTGCCTCACCGTTCTTACCGGTAGCGAGGACATTCAGCGAGGTCCATGTGGCACCGTTATCGCAGGAGACCTCCCACATGTTGGTTTCTGCATTGATCTGCAATTGCGGCGTGACGCCATCCGCACCGGGAGTGCCTGCAGCACCTTTCTCACCGGTAGCGGGGACATTCAGCGAGACCCATGTGGCACCGTTGTCGTAGGAAACCTCCCACATATTGGTTGCTGTATTGATCTGCAATTGCGGCGTGATGCCATCCGCACCGGGAGTACCTGCAGCACCCGGAGTACCCGGTGTGCCCGTGGCACCTGCTTCACCGGTGGCCGGGACATTTAACGGGATCCATGTGGCACCGCTATCGTAGGATACCTCCCACATGTTGGTGGCTGCATTGATCTGCAAACGAGGCGTCATGCCGTTCACACCGGGTGCACCCGCGGTGCCTGCGGCACCGGTGGCAGGCACGTTTAAGGAGCTCCAGGTAGCGCCGTTATCGTAGGAGACCTCCCACATATTGGTGCTTGTATTGATCTGCAGCCGAGGCGTGATGCCATCCTTGCCGTCGGCACCGCTTTCCCCTGCCGGGCCCTGCATGTCACACGAGACAAGCAGCAGCGTGACAATCAAAAGCGAGAGCAACAGCGAGATGACCTTCATCATTTTGCCTTTCATTGTTCATACTACTCCTTCCAAAAGATTGAGGAAAATTCCTCTCATCCTTTATTATAGTGGAAATTTCCACTATTGTCAATAGGGTATTTTTCCACTATGCTACAATGAAAAAAAAAGAGGAAATGCTATGAACTATTTTCAGCGTTTGAGCGACATTCGTCACGACCGTGACTTGACACAAGCTGAGGTTGCAAAAATCTTACGCATCGGTCAATCGGATTACAGCAAATATGAACGCGGCATGAATATGATGGGGATAGACAAATATATCATATTGGCAAAATTTTATAATGTTTCTCTCGACTATTTAACGGGCATCACCAACACACCAAAAACCTTGGACGGCTCGCCTTACTCTTATACCAAAAAATCGTAAGCATATTTAAGCATCATAAAAAGACACTCATATGAGTGCCTTTTTATATTTTCGGTAACAATTTTAAATCACTTCAAATACTTGAAAAGCCGAGATCCCGAACGTAATACCATCGGTTGAAATCAACGGTAAACACGCGCGCGGATCGGCTATGCTGCCCGAGGCGGTGGCGTTATCAAAAAATTCTCAAAAATTTTCGTCTTGCTCTTGACAGCCAACCGTATTAGTGGTATGATACAGTTGACCGTATTAGTCAAGCAATACAGTTTATGCTTGGAAAGGATGTGCGCACTATGATATCTTTTGACTCTTTCTGTCCGCAGGACGGTGTTCCGATCTATCTGCAAATAGTGAAGCATATTAAAAGCGGAATTGTATCCGGCACGGTGAAAAGCGGAGATGAGGTGCCCTCACGCCGCGTGCTGTCCGCCCTGCTCGGCATCAATCCGAACACCATTCAAAAGGCATATAAAATACTGGAGGACGATCATTTAATGGAGTCCCACACCGGCGCCAAGAGCTATATGTCCTTTGATGAGGCTGCGGTTGCGGCGACGCGCCGACAATTGCTTGCCAGCGATGCCACAGCTATTGTGAGCTCGATGAAGCAAATGGGTCTGACAAAGGACGAAGCGCTTGCATTGATCGAAACCTATTGGAAGTGAGGTGTATACATGATGAAAAAGCACATATCGGTGTTTGGGCTTTTTGCGCGGAGCTCGATCTATCGCGTGCTCGGCATTCTTCTTTTGATGGTAACAGCGGAGATCGGAGTATTTGTCTGGCAGGTAAAGGAGGCTGTTTCCGGCTATTATGAGCTGCTTGCACTTGACCTTGCAGCCATGCCCGATCTTGAGCGTGTGGTAGACAAAAGCGGCTTGTTTTTGTGCTTTGCGATCGCGCTGATCCTTATCACTGTGGTTCTTTGTCTGCCGGGCTGTGAGCTTGGCTCCAAAACAAGCTACACACTAAAGCGCCTTTCCATCAGTGAAAGAGCAACCTTCTTCCATCAAGCCGCTTACAACATTTTGGTGTATATTTTTCTCTTTGCCACGCAAATTGTGCTTGCCTTTACACTTTGTACCTACTATGCGCGCACGGTTCCCGCAGCGTTTGTCGGCAATCAGACGGTATTTCTTGCCTTTTACAGAAACGAATTTCTGCATGCCGTTCTGCCCTTGTCGGATGTGATGCTTTGGATCCGTAACGCTTTTTTGATCCTCGCGCTTGGGGCTTGTGCGGCAGAATTCCCATTCAGGCAAAGAAGAAAGCAATACGCCCTGTCTATTGCGGGGCTTGTGATCTACATGTTTGTGTTTTTCAGCCGCACCGTTGGAGATCTTTTCAATTGCATTTTAACGATCATCGTTGCTTTGATCCTGATTGCCGAAATGCTTTATACGGTATGCCGCAAGGAACGAGAGGTGGTGAGCGAGGATGGATGAATTTATCAAACGCAACTCTCCACCCGGCATGGATACAAAATTCGAGAAAAGATTTGTGCTTGCGGGATGGCTGCTTTCCTTTGCCTATAGCCTGCTGTTTCTCGGTGCATATTTTACCGCGTGGTCAGAGCTTTATGTATGGAGCAAGGATAAACGCGTGTTGGTTGCAGGGCGCATGATGCCCGACTTTGCCGAGCTGATCGATACCTATCTCATCGGCTTTGCCATTGTGGCGCTTTGTATGATCGCCTTTATCATCCATCGCTACACCTATTACCGTCAAGGCAGCATGAGCATTTATTTGATGAAGCGCCTGCCGCATCGAAGCGAAAGGCACAGGCGCGCATGGCTTTTGCCGATGCTTGTGATGCTATTCTGTGCCGTTTTTGCCTTTGCTTTACTGATGATCTATTTTGCGATCTATATGCTTGTCACGCCCGCCGAATGCGTTGCAACGGGACAATGGTATAAGTTATGGAGGTTCTGAAGATGCTTGAACTAAAGAGCTTGACGAAAACCTACGGCTACAAGACCGCCCTAAAGGACGTGAGCCTTTCCCTGCCGAGAGGCGAGATCGTTGGTCTGTTCGGCGAGAACGGTGCCGGAAAAACGACCTTGATGAAATCGATCCTCGGCTTTCACGGCTATCTCGGCGAGATCACGCTGGACGGCGAGCCGATCACCGCAAAAAATATTGCCAAAATATCCTTTGCCACGAGCGAGCATTCCTTTTTCCCCAATCTCACCCCACAGGGGCACAGGGAGTTTTATCGGGAGCATTTTCCGCACTTTTGCGAAAAGCGATTTCACGGCTTAATGGAGTTTTTCGCGCTCCCCATGCACAAGGCATTGAAGCACTTTTCCACAGGGCAAAAGAACCAATTTGAGGTGATACTTGCCCTTTGCCAGGGTGCGGATTATATTTTGATGGACGAACCGTTTGCGGGCAACGACGTATTCAACCGCGAGGATTTTTACAAGGTTTTGCTTGGCATTTTAGAGCCGCGCGAGACCATTCTCCTCTCCACGCATTTGATCGAGGAGGTATCCGATTTTATCGGCAGAGCTGTTCTCATACGCGGCGGCAGGCTTGTGGGAGATATTTCGACCTCCTTGCTTGAGGAGGAGGGCAAAACACTGCTGGGCTATATCAAGGAGACCTACCGCTACCGTGCCGACCGTGTAAGCCGCGCCTTGGAGAACATATCCGAGGAGGGCGAGCCATGAAAAAGATAATTGCGCTCGTTTTGCTGCTTTGTGTGCTTTCGGCAAGCGCGATCGGCATGGTTGCCATACAGGTAAATGCCGACAAGGATACGGTTACCATTAAGGAAAACGCCATGTATGGCGACAGCGCCATGGCGCACGGGCTTTCCATCCGCATGCTGGCGCACTATAACGATCACTTGTATTGGGATGTCAGCTACGCTCCGGGTGAGGAGCCTGTGACAAAAACCGATTTTGATTTTTCGCTGCGTGAGAAGCATGAGGTTGGTGCTGCGGTCTATGACGGTATATCTCTTGACATATCCTATCCCCTCGAGTGGGATACAACATCCCCTCAGGAGCAGCTGACGGGGCTGTCAAAGGCATATCGGGAGCTGTACGAGAGCACGCCCGAGGGTGAGGAAGCCACGAAAACCGTATATATCAAGGACTACTATGACTACTATCCGATCAGCGTTCGTATCCACCTGCCCCAAACCGTATGGACGGGTGATGATGCGCTCACAACGGTGGAGGGCGCCAAGGCAGGCGATGAAATATACGAGTATGCCAATTTTCGCGAATTCTTTAAAATACCGGTTGACCCCTCCGAGACCATTGAGGTGGTTGTTGACCGCGACAAAAGCAACGGCATCATGTCACAAATCATCAGCAGCATGGGCTATCCCCTTTACGCATTAAGCACTTATACAAGCAGCGGTGTTTGCTATTTCTCGATCTATAATCGCACAAACGACGGCACGATCGTGGATACAAGCCGCATTCCGGGCGGATACGGTCTTTATTCCTTTCAATTTGGGCGCACGGAGGGCGTGTATGATACGGGGGTATATGCGGACACCTTAAGGATGGTCTATGCCCTTGACGAGGAGGTCGTTGTAAAGCATATCACGACCAATGCCGACCAAACCAAGCTATTGCTGTTTACCCTCGAGGGTGACACGGGAGACCTGTATATGACCGTGATCGATATTGCAACCATGACCGCAGAGCAAAAGCTCCCCCTTGCGGACTGCGACTTTTACCACATTTGGGAGTACGAGAAATTTATGGTGCTGGGCATGTCGGATCGTATCGCCCTGATCACCCTTGATGAGGATGGCAGTTATGAGCTTCGCCTTATGGCTGCTACCCCCGATGCGGTGAATGCCGACTTTCACCGTCTTTTCGCCTCAACCACCATGGTATATGACGGCGAAAGACTGGTTATGATAAACAGTCTGCATGAAAAGCAATACCAAACCTTGGAGATATGCAGCTTTTATCTTGCCGTGTATGACAAAAACGGACTTTCGTATTACGGCGAATACGAAAGCAGCCTTTCGGTCAATCCGCGCAGTAACATGTATAGCTTTAACTGCTTACCCTCGGGTGCAAATCCGTTTAAAATAAGCTGGAATGAATGATAGCGCCCCTGCACACTGTAAACTGCCCCAAATCGTGCTATCCGCATAATTTGGGGCAGTTTAATTTCGAAACGAGGGCAGTTATTTACTATATGCCGCGCATAATTCTTTTTTATAAATCACATATTCAAGCTTTTCACTGTTTTCACCGTAAGTGCATTCATACCGTTATAAATACTCTTTCATAAACTTAATTCTCGCTTCAAGTGCCTTTTGTGTCGTTTCCGCTTTTTGCATAATATCGAAGCCGTGCATCGTGCCTTTGGTTTCGTTCAAAGCAACCTCAATGCCTGCCGCGCGAAGCTTTTCGGCATATAGGATACCATCATCGTGAAGGCAGTCAAATTCTGCCGTTTCAATATATGCAGGAGGAAGCCCCTCAAAGCTCTCGGCTTCCACGGGCGAGTAATAGACGTAGTTGGGGTTGTTCCTATCAACCCTCGTCATCGGAGCGATTCGACTTGAGAGCGTAGAATTCCACATAGGCGTGTCAGTATATTTCTTACACGACTCACTGTTATTCCGAGCATCAAGGAACGGATACGGCAACATCTGAAAAGCGAATTTCATCGGGTGCTGCCGCTCTCTCGCCATCATACAAACGCCTACAGCAAGCGTTGAGCCTGCGCTGTCGCCTCCAATACCGATGCGAGAGATATCAATGCCGAGCGTATCTGCATTGTCATAAACCCAGCACATAGCCGAATAGCAATCCTCGAAGAACACGGGATGCGGATGCTTGGGCGCGAGTCTGTAATTGACGAACAAGACCCTACAACCGACCTCTCCCGCATAACGCATGGCATTTTTGTAATGATAGCCTGCCGCCGCCAACACAAATCCACCACCGTGAATGTATATGAGACACGGAGCATTTCCGATCAATGTCCTCGGGAACATTAAGAAGCTCTCGATTTTCTCTCCATCATAGCTTTCTATTTCATGACGGCGCACATCAAGCTCCTTGTCCCGCCATATGTACTTCGGCGTTTTCATATGCGGCACAGCCATTCGGAGAAACTTCTCGCTGATGGGCGGTTTAAAATGAGAGAACGGAAAGAACTCTCTCTTAATTTTGTATTTTGCCATAAACGCCTCCTATATATAACTCTTTGCTAATTTGGCAATTGACAGCTTATTTCAGCTTTCCTAATTTCGCCGTGTTCGCAATCACGATCAGCGTTGTTTCCGCATCAAGCACCTGCTCCGGATTGATATTTACATTGACCTTCTCATCCTTCTTGACAGCAACGATGTTGAAGCCGTATTTCTTACGCAAATTCAGCTCGATCAGATTTTTACCGATCCACTCGTCCTTCACGTCGATCTCGACCATAGATACATCCTTCGACAGAGAGATCATATCGATAAAGCCCG
>CAZOWH010000085.1:0-8247 GCA_964583425.1 uncultured Lachnospiraceae bacterium | reverse complement strand
AATACATAACCGCCGACGAGAGAAAGGAGGTCGCGGAGGCGGTAGCAACGAGAATCTCAATGCTCGTTGCATAGGGAAATATCCGAGCGAGTGAGGATGTTGTCCACATAAAAAGCGTGTTGCGAGCGCTCGCAATACGCTGTGTTCCGCAGCGAGCGCGCAGGAACAAAATGCGATGTTTTACGCTTTTGGGCTTGCAAAGTCCAAAATGGCGGCGTTCAACCGACAAGAAAAACTCGCATTTCAATGTTTGTATCGAGATATGCCCTCGGAAGAACATTTTGATCTGCTCCCGTCTGAATATGAGGAGGAGCAAAAGGACTTAAAGATGCGAATTGCCGAGCTTGATGATTTGATTGAGAACGGAGAAACGCAAACGAAGGATCTTAAGCAGCAACTGAGGACGATTGTATCGCCTTGCACGGTAGATACAAAGGTAAGAAGAAAGCCGGATAAACGGCAAAAGGCAGCGTGACCGTTTCGGTCACACTGCCTCTTATATAAATACTTCGTTACAGCGACTCGCCATTGGGCGAGACGGTCTTTTTTGTGCTTGCGGCTTAAAAAATGCCGTAAACCAGCCAGATATAGATATATGCGGGCACGATCGCCGCAATGGTGAAGGGAATACCGATCTTGAAAAAGTCCTTGTTCTTGACCTCATACCCCTCGCGGCGCAGAATGCCGATGCCCGCAATGTTTGCCGAGGCACCGATGGGGGTGCAATTGCCGCCGAGCGTTGCACCCGACAAAAGTCCGAAGTAAAGGGGCGTGGGGTCAATGCCGAGGGTGGCAGCAATACCGCCGATCACGGGGATCATGGTAGCCACATAGGGGATGTTATCGATAAAGGCGGAGATGAGGACCGAAGCCCACACGATAATGGTGTAAAGCAGGAACACGTTACCGCCGCCCGCCTTTGCCAAAAGATTTGCCGCCGCATCGATCACGCCCTCGGCGGTGATGCCGCCGATCATGAGAAAGAGTCCAAGGAGAAGCCCCAGGGTGGAAAAGTCAATTTCCTTGAGAGGGGAAACAATGGCGCTAAGCGTTTTCTTTTTGATACAGGTGTAAATAAGACCGATCACCAGAATCGCACAGCAGATAATGCCGTTGATCTCGGCGGGCAGATTCCAGCTTTCAGGCGCGAAGGAGGCAAGGATCAGGCAGACGATGGTGCCCAAAAGCAGCACGGTGGGGACGTAGTCGGTTACCTGTGTACGCTCGCCCGTATGGGGAATGGGATCCTTTTCGCGGCGGAAGAGGAAGGCAAGGATCAGGGCGGAGAGCACTGCGCCAAGCTCTACAGCAAAGAAGATAGAGGGGCGACCGCCATACCAGAAGAAATCGGCAAAGGACATATCAAGCGCGGAGCCGAGCATGATGGCGGTGGTATCGCCTACCAATGTCGCGGCACCCTGCAGGTTGGAGGAGACGGCAATGCCGATGATAAAGGGCACGGGATTGGTTTTCAGCTTTTTGCAGATCTCAAGCGCAACGGGTGCCACCATCAAAACAGTCGCCACGTTATCAACAAATGCGGAGATCACGCCCGCAAAGAGCGCGAGGGATACTGCTGCCCACATCACGTTCGGCACCTTTTCCATAATGAGATCGGCGAGGAGCGCGGGCATTTTGCTTTCGATAAAGAGTGCAACCAGCCCCATCGTGCCTGCGATCATTAGGAGCACGTTAAAATCGATTGTCGACAAAACATCGCCGAGGGGGAGCATGCCGGTGGCAATGAATATCACACCCGAGGCAAGGGCAATGAGGGGGCGGAATTTGCCGAAGATCAGCATCAGCACATAGGTAACTGCAAATAAAATAATTGCGGGTATCATAGGCTTGTCCTTTCCTGCATCATAATGAAATAATGATCGATCGATAATCGCCATAGCAAGGCTGTTATGCATTAATAATAGGAAGATTATCATCTACACTTATTCTAATCGCCGTAGCGGATAATGTCAATATAATTAGATATAATCGTTTTTTATGCATTGATCATGCAATGTTATCGAACGCTGCGTTTTTTTGGCTGTAAGCCTCCAAAATCCGTTTGTTTTGCGGTATTTGGGGAAGCCGAGCTCATGAAAATGCAGTATGTATTTCACGGTAAGAGTTGCAATTTTTAAAAATTTGTGCTATACTATAAAATTGTTATCCCACGGGATGATAAATTTTTCAAAAAAGGAGTTGGTGAAATGGATCCGTTACCGCGAAGTTGTCCTGTTATTTATGTGTTTGACGAGCATGATGCCAAAAGCAATTTAAAATGTAGCAAGCACGCAGGCACCGTACCGCTTGTGCTGCTGTGCTGATCGCCAAGAAAGGCCGAACGACAAAACAAACATTTTAATTTATTTTTGGAGGAACTATGGATATCGTCAAGCAGTTATTACTGCAACTTGTACTTATTTTGTTAAACGCATTTTTTGCCGCCACCGAGATCGCCGTGATCTCCCTCAACGAAAAAAAGGTGAGAGCACAGGCAGAGGACGGAAATAAAAAGGCAGCAAAAATCTTAAAGATCATAGAGGAGCCTACGCGCTTCCTCTCTGCCATTCAGGTGGGCATTACTCTGGCGGGCTTTCTCGGCTCGGCATTCGCCGCCGATAACTTTGCCGAGCGCCTTTCGGCGTTTGTGATCAGGACCTTTGAGGTCTCGCCTGCGCACTGGGGGCTGATCAATACGGTTTCGGTCGTTTTGATCACGCTTGCGCTTTCCTATTTTACGCTGGTGCTCGGCGAGTTGGTGCCCAAGCGTGTTGCCATGCGTCACAAGGAAAAGCTTGCCAACGCCGTGTGCGGCTTCATTTCGGCGCTTACTGTTGTGTTAAAGCCCGTTATTTGGCTGCTCACCGTTTCCACAAACGGTATGCTGCGCCTTTTCGGCATCGATCCGCATGCCAAGGAGGAGGCTGTCTCCGAGGAGGATATCGTTATTATGCTGGATGCGGGCGCTGATGAGGGCACGCTGAAGGAGGACGACATCGCTTATATCAAAAACGTGTTTAAGCTGGAGCGTTTGACTGCCGCCGATGTTATGACACAGCGTAGCAATATGGTGACCGTAAGTGAGAACGCAACCGAGCAGGAGCTGCTTGCCCGCCTTGCAGAAGAAGGATATTCCCGTATTCCCGTTTATGCCGAGGATGGGGAAAAGATCATCGGTATTTTGCACGCACGCGAATATCTTTTGCGCCGTACCAACAAGGATTTCAAGCTTTCCGATGTGCTGCTGCCCCCCGTGTTTGTGCCCGAGACCATTCACCTTGATGGGCTCTTCCGCGATATGCAGAGCAACCACAGGCATATGGTGATCGTGGTCAATGAGTACGGTCACGTGCTGGGTGTGGTGACCATGGAGGATATTTTGGAGCAGATCGTGGGCGAGATTTGGGATGAGCAGGACGAGGCGACCGAGGATATTGTGTCCACAGGCGAGTATACATACCGCGTGCTTTCCGCCATTTCGATCGATGAGTTTTTCGAGTTTTTCTCGCTTGGTCCAAATGAGGAGATCGAATCCACCACTGTCAACGGTTGGTTGACCGAGGCGTGCGGTAACATTCCCGAGGAGGGGTATACCTTCGATTACGAAAATCTCTCCATCACCGTCACCAAGGCAGATGGCGTGATGACGCATGAGGTCTCTGTGACCGTGACTCCGCCGCAAAGTGCAGAGGAGAGCGAGGCACAGGAATAAATATCACAAAAGGAGCTTGCCGCTTGCGGTAAGCTCCTTTCTCTCTTGCAATATGGATGGAGATATGCTAAAATATAAGCAATGAGATGTGAGGAGAAATGACGATGAGCGAGTTGTTTGGTATTAAAAAGAAGCTTGGATTTGGGTGCATGCGCTTGCCCATGCAGGGCGATATGGTGGATACGGCGGAATTTTGCCGTATGGTGGATATCTTTCTTGAAAACGGCTTCAATTATTTTGATACAGCAAGAGGATATCTCGGCGGCAAAAGCGAAACGGCGCTGCGTGAGAGCCTGACCTCTCGCTACCCGCGTGAGCGCTATGTGCTGACCAATAAGCTTTCGCACAATTTTTTCAAGACCACTGCGGATATCCGCCCCTATTTTGAAAGCCAGCTGGCGGCATGCGGGGTAGAATATTTTGATATCTATCTCATGCACGCGCAAAACAGAAATATTTATGCTCGATATAAAAGAGAACGCGCCTACGAGACTGCACTCGAGCTGCTTGCCGAGGGTAAGATCAAGCATTTTGGCATTTCCTTTCACGATAAGGCAGAGGTCCTGCGCGAGATCCTGATCGAATATCCGCAGATCGAGGTGGTGCAGCTGCAGTTTAATTATCTCGATTATGAGGATCCCTCGGTGGAGGGGCGCAAGTGCTATGAGGTCTGCCGTGAGCTTGGCAAGCCCGTTTTTGTGATGGAGCCCGTGAAGGGAGGCAGACTTGCCAATCAGCTGCCGCCCGAGGCAGAGGAGATTTTCCGTGCGGTCGGCACGGGGTCAAATGCTTCCTTTGCCATTCGCTTTGCCGCGGGCTTTGAGGGGATCGTTTCGGTGCTTTCGGGTATGGGAACGTGCGAAATGGTGCTTGACAATGTCAGCTATATGAAGGATTTTCAGCCTCTTGACGGAAAAGAGATGCAGGCAGTGGAGAGGGTGACCGCACTGCTGTGTGCGCAGGATCTCATTCCGTGCACTGCCTGTAAGTATTGCATGGAGGTCTGCCCTAAGGGGATCGCGGTCCCGGATATTCTCGGCGCTGTCAACTCGATGAAGGTATGTAACTCTTGGAATGCCAAGCACTATTATGATATTTTTACCGAAAACGCGCCCAAGGCATCGGATTGCATTGCATGCGGCAAATGCGAGGGAAGCTGCCCGCAGCAGCTTCCCATCCGTCAACTGTTGAAGGAAGCCGTAGCGCTGTTCGAAAAATAAGGGATTACCTGCGCTTTCAAATTATTTTGACAAAATTCGCGCACCTTTGCCATAGTCCATCATAAAATGATATCGAGGGAGAGGAAACGCTTCCCCCTAAAGGTTTTAAGGAGGATATGGTATGAATAACTGCTTTGGTAATCTTCTTGGTGATAACAACTGCTGCTGGATCATCATCATTGCGCTCATCGTGCTTTGCTGCTGCTGCAACTGATCTTAGCAAATAAAAAAGAGGGGATCTCCCCTCTTTTTTATTTGCTTATTTGCGGTGTCGTACAGTGCGGCGATAGTCGGACAGGCATATGCGGTTGTAGCGCTTGAAAAATTTGTTCATGGCGTATTCATCCGAAAAGCCGCAAAGCGCCGAGATCTCACCGAGTGATAGGGTGGCGGAGGCGATCAGTGTTTCGATATAGCATAACTTTTCGTGATTGATCACATCACGCAGGGTGGTGCCTGCTTCTGCGCGGAAGATGCGGTTTAAATGGCGCTCACCGATGCCGAAGCGGCGCGCTACCTCGGTGACCGTGATCCCAACACCGTGGTAGTCCCTCACAAAAGCCCTGATGGCAGCAACGCGCTTGCCACCTTCGGAGCGCGCTTGTGTATGGTTGAGCGCGGCATTGTCGGTAGGCGAGAGGATATCGCATAGCTCCAAGAGAAAGCTTTCGATCAGGCACGTCAGTGCTTCGGTACAAAGCAAGGAGTCTGAGTGCCCCTTTTCCAGCATCAGCGAAAGGATGGCGCGCAGGGCGGGGGATTCCCGATGCGGGCTGATCGCGGCTGTTGTCAAATGCCTGAGGGGAGAGGCTTCCCCAACCTCAAGCGAAAATGCCATGATGAAGCGCGCTCCCGTATCGTCGCCGTCCACGATCTGATGGTAGGTGTCGGGCGGGATAATGATAAAGTCCGATTCGTCAAGAGTAAAGCATCGGTCCTCTCCTACCGTTATCACGATGCGTCCCTCGAGTGCATACTGGATCTCAAAGAAGGTGTGCTTGGTGTAATTTGTCAGCAGGCTTTCGTTCTCGCTGCTGACTACTCTTGCCCAAAAAACAGTGGTGCGCATTGTGTCATTGTCAATTGTAATATGGTATTTATCAAGGCTGACGGCGGGCGTGATCTGTCTTTGTGCTTCCTTTTTCATAGCCGCTCCTTTCCCATGAGATGCACTTACAGTATACCACGCGCCTACCGTAAGTGCAATAGCGGCCGTAAAAAATGTCCGATTTGTACGATTTTATGTCCGATTAAAACATTGCAACCGCCGCAATTTTATCGTAATATGAGGGTGGAAGGAGGCTGCATATGGGAGTTTTTTTGGATATGCTGTTGGCTCTCTTGCGGTTTGTTCTGTTGGGCGTGCCGGGCTTTGTGCTGGCGCGCATGGGAAAGCTCGAGGCACGCGGCAGGGCTGCACTGGTCAATGTGCTTTTATATGTGGCAATGCCGTGCCTTGTTTTCAAAAGTCTATTGGAGACCGATGTGCGTGCGTTGCATGCTGCGGATTGGATCACTGCGTTGCTGTTTCCCGTTCTCGTGACTGTGGCGTCCTGCCTTGTAGGGTGGCTGATATTGCGCGGTCATGGCGACAGGGATAGGATCTGTCGCTTTTGTGCCACCTTTTCCAACTGCGGCTTTTTGGGCATTCCGCTTGCCGAGTCACTGTTCCCACAAGGGAGCGTGGTGCTGTTTATCGCACTCTATAACATCACCGCCACGGTCTTGCTGTTTGTGGTGGGCGGCGCCATGCTGGCGGATGGCGCGCAAAAAAGAAACTGGATAAAATTATTGGTATCCCCCCTCACGGTGGCTACCCTTGTTGGCATTCTTTGCTCGGGGCTCGGATTGAGCGCAACGCGCGCCGATTGGCTATATGAGCTGGTGCGGATCCCCGCCGCCATGACCACGCCGCTGTCACTCACGGTCTTAGGCGGTCTGCTTGCGGCACTGCCGCGCCGTGCTTGGTGGCGGGATGGCGGTCTGTGGCGTACCGCGCTGGTGAAGCTTGTGATGGCACCCCTGGTCACCATGGCGGTCCTTCTGTTTTTGTGTCGTGTGTGCCGCTTGCCGTTGGGGCGGGATGTGGCGGTCGCGCTTTTTCTCTCCACCGCTGTATCAACGGCGGCATCGGCACCCTCTATGGTAGAGGAGCATGGGGGAGATCCACACTATGCCGCGGCGTTGACGGTAGGCAACACCCTTCTTTGCGTTGTGACGCTGCCGCCCGCGTATTTGCTGTTTTGTATGCTGTTTCCCTGATAAATTTACCAAAACGGAGGTATATACTATGAAGATCGGCTGCGGAACGGTGCTGTTCCGAAATTTTGAGCTGGAGCGCGCGCTTGCCGCCATTCGCGAGATCGGCTTTCGGTATTTCGAGACCCAAGCCGTAGGCCCTTGGTGTCCCCACGTGGATGTGGATCGGGATGACCCCCTTCAGCTGGTGCGCCTGCAGAAAAAATACGGCTTTGAGGGTATTACGGGGCTTTGGTCTAAGGATGGCAATATCATTGCCAATGAAAATGCCGTTGCATCGGGCATTCGCACGGTGGAATGGGCTGCGGCTGCGGGTATTCCCGTGGTACACACGGGTGACGGAAAAAAGCCGAAGGATATGAGCGAGGAGGATGCCTACAAGGTTCTTGCGGAAAAGCTTGGATACATTATGGAGGCAGCCAAGCGGCACGGCGTTATGCTGGCGATCGAGCCGCACGGCACGTTTTCCCTCACGCAGGCGGGGCTACGTAGGATCCTTGCCCTTGGTGATGCCGATGTGCTCGGCGTCAACTACGACGCCGCCAACATTTTCCGCTCGGGCTATGTGGAAAGCGGCAACAATAAGTCGGGCTGGCAGAATGGCGGTGAGGGCGAGAACGAGGTAGAGGTTTTAAAGGGTGTTATCGACCGTGTGGTGCATTGTCATGCCAAGGATCTCTCCCCCGAAAAGCAGTGTGTGCCCGTGGGCGACGGCATTGTGCACGTGAAGGAATGCGTGGAGGTTTTGCGTGCCGCGGATTATCACGGTGTTGTTTCGGTTGAGACCGAGGGCGGCGATGATTTTGATGCCGTGGTAGCGCTTGCCGCCAAGAGCTACACCTATCTCAATTCCATCATCAAAGGAGTGTAAAAATGAAAAAGCTTCGTGTAGGTATCATCGGCAGCGGTGACATTTCCGGTCAGTATTTAAAAAATGCCAAAGAGGTATATGCCGATTATTTTGAGATCGTTGCGCTGGGTGATCTGAACGTGGAAAAGGCATTGAAGCGTGCCGCCGAATATGAGATCCCCGCATACGGTCTGCCCGAGATCGTT
>CAZOWH010000084.1:0-8303 GCA_964583425.1 uncultured Lachnospiraceae bacterium | reverse complement strand
CCTCCAACCTCCTTGCTTTGGCGGGTCCCATGATTTCGGGCAAGGCGATCGATGCCATTGAGCTGGGGCGCGGTGCGGTGGATTTTGACGCGGTATGGCTTTACGGCATTCTCCTGATCGTATTTTACGCCGTATCGGGCGTGCTCTCCTACCTTTTGTCAGTTTTGATGGTACGCCTCAGCCAAAAGATCATTTATACCATGCGCCGCGAGGTCTTTGATCACCTCACCACGCTCCCTGTGGGGTACTTCGATACCCACGCAACAGGCGACATTATCAGCCACATCTCCTATGATATCGATACGGTAAACACCTCACTTTCGCACGATATTTTGCAGGTGCTTGCCAGTATCGTAACGGTGGTGGGCGCGCTTACCATGATGCTTTCGATCTCCCCCCCGCTGGTACTGGTGTTTGCCATTACCATTCCGATCTCCATCCTCTTTACCCGCTACAAGACCAAGCGCATCCGCCCGCTCTTTAAGGCGCGCTCGCGCAAACTCGGCGAGCTCAACGGCTTTGCCGAGGAAATGCTCTCGGGGCAGCGCACCATCCGTGCTTATTCGCGCGAGGACGTGATCGTTTCCCGTTTCGATCAGCGCAACAACGATGCGGTAGAGGCATACTTCAAGGCAGACTGGCACGGCGCCATCATCGGTCCCTCCGTCAACTTTATCAACAACCTTTCCATTGCCCTTGTCACGGTTTTTGGCGGCGTGCTTTATATGCTGACCGAAACCACTCCGGAGCTTGCCCCCGTGCTGGTACTGACGCTTGGCGGCGTATCGGCGTTTGTGCAGTACTCCCGTAAATTTTCGGGCCCGATCAACGAGCTTGCCAACATCATCAGCGAGCTGCAATCGGCAACCGCCGCGGCAGAGCGCGTGTTCCGCCTCATTGACGAGAAGCCCGAAAAGCCGGATGCCGAAAACGCCGTAGCATTGTCCGACGTACAGGGCGACGTTAACTTCTCACACGTAAAATTCGGATACGCAGAAGGAAAAACCATCCTCCACGATCTCACCGTTCATGCAAAGCCGGGCACCACGGTCGCCATTGTCGGCCCCACGGGCGCAGGCAAGACCACCGTTATCAACCTATTGATGCGCTTTTACGATGTAAACGCAGGCGCGGTATCGATTGACGGTGTGGATATCCGCGAGGCAAGCAGAAGCTCCCTGCGCGGTGCCTTTACCATGGTCCTGCAGGATACCTGGCTCTTTTACGGCACGATATTTGAAAACATTACATATGGCAAGGAAACCGCCACACGCGAGGAGGTGATCGCCGCCGCCAAGGCAGCGCACATCCATCAGTATATCGAGAGCCTGCCGAACGGCTACGATACCGTACTGACTGATGACGGCGTGAACATCTCCAAGGGGCAGCGCCAGCTCATTACCATTGCGCGCGCCATGCTTGCCGATGCACCCATGCTGATTCTTGATGAGGCGACCTCCAATGTAGACAGCCGCACCGAGCAGCAGATCCAATCCGCCATGAAGCGGCTGATGGCGGGGCGCACCTCCTTTGTGATCGCCCATCGCCTTTCCACCATTCAAAACGCCGATGTCATTCTTGTCATTAAGGATGGCAATGTGATCGAATCGGGGAACCACGAGACCTTGATGAAAAAACCGAACGGTTTTTACGCATCTCTTTACAATTCGCAATTTACGTGATACAATAGCACTATGAAGATCGAACTTTTTGCACTAAACTGCTCCTTTGCCCACTCAAGCCTTGCAGTGCGGTGCCTTGCCACCGCGCTGCGGGAGGCGGGCTTTACCGCCGTGCACACGACAGAGGCGACGCTGCGTGACCGCACCGAGGGCGTGCTCGCGCGCTTAGTTGCGGCAAACGCCGACCTCTACGGCTTCTCCTGCTATATCTGGAGCATTGATGAAATGCTCTCGCTTGCCGCGGACCTAAAGGCACTCCTCCCCCATTGCAGGATCGTGCTGGGCGGCCCCGAGGTCTCCTTTGATACGGCGCGCTTTGAGCGCCTCCCGTATATCGATACCGTGATCACGGGCGAGGGGGAGGAGGCGATCGTTACGCTCGCACACCTGCTGCAGAAGGGCAAGGCGCCGCCCAAGCTTTTGACGGGCAAGCCCGATGCGCAATTTTCCACACGCGGCATCCATTACGATATAAGCGAGCCCGTTACCTCGCTTGTTTATTACGAAAGCGCACGCGGATGCCCCTATTCCTGCGCCTTTTGTCTCTCCTCCGCCACCGAAGGCGTGCGCGCCAAGAATGCGGAGCAGGCACTTGCCGACCTGCTGGCGTTTGAAAAATTCGAACGCCCCCTTACGGTAAAGCTGGTGGATCGCACGTTTAATTTCGACCGTGCACGTGCCAAGGCGATCTGGCAGGGGCTACTTTCCCCCGCCTTTACAAAATGCTACCATTTCGAAATCTCGGCAGCACTTCTTGACGAGGAGAGCTTTGAGATCCTTTCCAAATTTCCACAGGGTAAAATACGGCTGGAGATCGGTCTGCAAAGCACCAACGCCGAAACATTGGTGGCGATCAGCCGCCACACCGATGCCGATGCAGTCCTTGCCGCCGCGCGGCGCCTGAAGGCGCTGGGCAACCTGCACGTGCACCTTGACCTCATTGCAGGACTTCCCTTTGAGGATTACCGCTCCTTTGCGCGCTCGTTTGACGCGGCATATTTTTGCTGTGATATCCTACAGCTCGGCTTCCTGAAGCTGCTGCACGGCACGGCACTGCGCCGTGATGCCGAAAAATACGGCATCCGCTACGCGGCAAGGGCACCCTACACCGTGCTTGCCACAAATTGGCTCTCCTTTGACGAATTACACCGTCTGCACGGGATCGCCGAGCTGCTTGACCGCCTGTGCGAGCGCGGCAGATTTTTGCACACGCTCAGCTTTCTGCTACCGCGCGTGCCCTCCCCCTTTGGGTTTTACGAGGGCTTCCTTGACTACCTGAAAGATGTGGACGGAAGGGACCTGCAAAAGATCTCGCAAAGAGACCTGTTTACACATCTTGCCACCTACGGTAAGGGCTTCCTTGACTCCGAAGAAGCTGCGGTATTTGTCACACATCTGCAAGCCGACTTTTCCGCCGCCGAGGTGCGAAAGCCGCCGAAATTTTAGCGATTAGCGAGGAAACGCTATGAAAATTCAGATCATCGGATACAGCGGCAGCGGCAAATCCACCATGGCGGCAAGACTTGGTGCGTGCCTTGGGGTGCCCGTTCTGTACCTCGATAACGCCCATTGGTACGGCAGCTGGCAGGAGCGCCCCGACGATGAGATGAGCGCACTGGTGGAATCCTTTTTGAACGAGCACGAAAATTGGATCATTGATGGCAACTACAGCCGCATTGCTCCGACAAGATTTGAGGAAAGCAACATCACGATATTTTTTGATTTCGCACGCATACCCTGCTTTCTTGCGGCTTGGCAGCGCTACCGTAAATATCGCGGCACGGTGCGCGAAAGCTGCCCCTGCCCCGAAAAATTTGACCGCACCTTTCGCCGTTGGATCTTAAAAGACAGCAGAACCAAGAAAAGACGGCAGCAGCACCTTGACAATCTTGCCAAAACCAAGGGGCAACAAGTCATACTAAAAAATCGCAGGGAGGCAAACGCCTTTCTTGCAAGCCTTCGAGAAAATTACGCAAAACAAAAAGGAGACATTCCCACATGAGAAGAATACTTGTCACAGGGGGCTCGCGCGGGATCGGTGCAGCCATTGTGCGCGCCTTTGCGGCAGCGGGCGACCGTGTAGCCTTTCTCTACCACCAAAATCACGCGGCGGCAACCAAGATCGCAGCAGAGGTAGGTGCACTTCCCTTTTGCTGTGACGTAGCCGCCCCCGACGGCGTGCGCGCGGTCTTTGCCGCGGTATGCGAGGGGCTTGGCGGCGCGCCCGAGGTCCTGGTCAACAACGCGGGGATCGCCGAGAGCATGCTCTCGCGCGACGTGGACGATGCCGCATGGCGCAAAATGCTGGACACTAACCTTTCCGCCGCCTTTTACCTCTGCCGCGCGGCAGAGCCCGCGATGATCGCGGCACAGCACGGGCGGATCATCAATATCGGCTCTATGTGGGGCAAGGTCGGCGCCTCCTGCGAGGTGGCGTATTCCGCCGCCAAGGCAGGGATACGGGGGCTTACCATGGCGCTTGCCAAGGAGCTTGGGCCCTCGGGCATTACGGTCAACTGTGTGGAGCCCGGTGTGATTGACACGGATATGAACGCCGCCTACGACGAGACGACCCTTAGGGCGCTTGCCGAGGAAACACCCCTTTGCCGCATCGGCACACCCGATGATGTGGCAGCGGCGGTGCTCTTTCTTGCCTCGGATGCCGCCTCCTTTATCACGGGGCAGTGCCTTGGCGTTGACGGCGGATTTGCAATATAAAGCGAGGTACAGTTATGGATTTTACTGCAATCAAAGAAAGCTTGGAAAAGCGCGGCTTTGCGGTCTCCTGCTTTGAGACCGCCGCCGCCGCGACCGCCTATCTTGACGGTGCCATTGACGGCAAGACTGTGGGCTTTGGTGGCTCTATCACACTTGACGAGATGGGGCTTTATGAGGCGCTTGCCACACACAATGATGTTTTTTGGCATTGGCGAAAGCGCGACGGCAAGAGCGTAAAGGAGCTTCGCGATGCGGGCAACGCCGCCGCAATCTACCTCTCCTCGGTAAACGGCATTGCCGAGAGCGGCGAGATCATCAATATTGACGGCACCTGCAACCGTGTGGCAGCAACGCTCTACGGGCACGAGAAGGTCTATCTTGTGGCGGGTAAAAACAAAATTGCCAAGGATTATGATGAGGCGCTTTGGCGTGCAAGAAATATTGCCGCACCCCTTAATGCCAAGCGCCTTGGCGCCAAAACACCCTGCGCCGCCAAGGGTGACCGCTGCTACAACTGCGGGAGCGAGGGGCGCATTTGCCGCGCACTCTCTGTGCTGTGGGAAAAGCCGAACGGCATGGCTGTGGAAGTGATTTTAATTAACGAAAATTTAGGATATTAAAAAGGAGATTTTATCATGACAACCAAACTGAAAGTATGCACCTTTAATCTGCGCGTGCGTGTGGAAAACGATGGCATTAATGTTTTTGACAACCGCAAGCCCCGCGTACTGGAGACCATCAAAAACGAAGCCCCCGATCTGATCGGCTTTCAGGAGGCAAACGACGGCATGCGCCGCTGGCTTGTGGAGGAGCTTTCCGCCCTCGGCTACACCGTGATCGGCTGTGGCAGAAAAAGCGACTATACCGGCGAGAGCAATTCGATTGCCTACCGCCGCGACGTATTTGACCTCATCTCCTTTGATACAAACTGGCTCTCCGCCACCCCCCGCGTGCCCGGCTCGCGCTTTGGCGGCGACCAGAGCGGCTGTCCGCGCATCTTTGTTGCCGCCGTGCTGAAGCACAAGGATGCCACCACACCTTTCCTCTTTGTGAACACGCATCTTGACCACAAGGGCGCTATGGCAAAGGTGCTCGGCGCCACCGAGATCCTGCAATACATTTCGGTGAAGGGGCTGCCCTTTGTCCTCACGGGTGACACCAACGCCGTGCCCACCGATCTTGCCATGACAATGCTCACCGAGGCAGCTCCCTGCGGCAAGCCCCTTGTTGATGTCACCGCCGACCTCGATGGCACCTTCCACAACTTCGGCAAGTACGAGCCCGAGCGCCGCCGCAAGATCGACTACATCTTTACCGATATGCCTTGCGACAAGAGCGAGAGCTACAAGGTTGCCGATGAGGGTGTTGACGGCATTTATATTACCGACCACTTTGTGGTCTGCGCCTATATCACAGTTGAATAAGGAGCATTATCATGGGCACTTTGGTCACGAACAAGTTTGAAAATATGCAATACGCTGTGCGTTTTCCCGACAATTATGAGGCGGGGGGAGCCTATCCCGTTCTGCTGTTTCTGCACGGTGCCGGCACACGCGGAAGCGACATCAAAAACCTCACGGGGCACTCCTTTATGCGGCGCCCCGACAAAATGCCCGGCTTCCCCTTTGTGGTGGTAGCCCCACTTTGCCATGAAAACACCTGGTTTGATCTCTTTGAAACGCTTGAACGCTTCGCGCTCTTTATTGCAAATGAGAGCTACACCGACCCCAAGCGCATCTACCTCACGGGCAACAGCATGGGCGGATACGGCTCCTGGCAGCTCGCCATGAGCCTGCCCCAGCTCTTTGCCGCCGTGGTGCCGATTTGCGGCGGTGGTATGTATTGGAATGCAGCACGCCTGGTGAACGTCCCCGTGTGGGCGTTCCACGGCGCCAAGGATGGCACGGTTTTTGTAGAGGAAAGCAAAAAAATGGTAGATGCCGTTAACAAACGCGGCGGCAACGCGAGACTGACGATCTACCCCGAGCACGGCCACAACAGCTGGACGGATACCTATAACAACCCCGAAATTTATGAATGGCTACTCTCACACGAGAACGAAAACGCCAAGGAGCTGCTTGACGAATACAACAATTCCCACGCGTTCGGATGATATAATGCCATTGCCAACCCCCGCTATGATAGGAGTACAGCTATGACGCAAAAGCCACTTTACGAAAGCCTTCGCGCATCCTTTTCAAAGGATATTTATATGCCCGTCTGCGGCGTTGTTTCCGCACCTACGGTGGTGTTAGAGGTAAAAAGCGCCGTCGATCTTGCGGCGCTTACCCGTGAAGCCCCTCCCCAAAACGTGATCCTTCACGTGGCACCCGACCTAACCGTTTTTGGAGTCGCACTCTACGAGGTGCTTGAAAAATGTGCCAAAACGGTGCCTATCTTAGCGTTTGACGCTGCCGAAACCGCAGCTGCCCTTGCGGTATTTACCGACCGCAATCACGTGGGAGATGCCATTCTTTGCACCACGCTTGCCAACCGCGCGCTCTTGGTTGAGGCCTATGAGAAAATGCCTCTTTTACGCGGCATGCTGGATTGCCGCGGCGAAGCACCCGCCATCGACACGCTGCCCGCCACGGCCGTTGCCCACGGCGCCACCTCTGTGATCCTTGACCCCGCAATTGCCACAAGTGAGGCAATTCACTCACTCCGTCAGCGTTTTATTCATACCGTTACGGCAGATACCAACGGCTTTGATACCGCCGCTGCGCGTGGCGCAAACGGCATCATCACCGCAGACCTCGGCGGTGCTTACGCATTTTTAAAGCGCTTTCCGGAGGGCTCGTTTCTGCGGCGCCACCATCTGATCGCACACAAGGGCTTTTTGAATGACGGCCAATATACCGAAAACACCATCACCTCTGTGGTTGCCGCCGCACGCCACCATTTTGACGGCGCGGAGATCGATGTAAAGCTTACCGTCGACAACGTACCCGTTGTAATGCACAACAACACCACAAAGGGACTTTTTGACTGCGAGCCGGCAATTACCGAGGAATGCACCTACGATTTTCTTTCCTCTCTTCGCCGCATCAATTTTCCAAACGAGAGCATTGACCGCTTTGAGGATCTGATGCACGAGATGCACGCCTATCCTAACACCCCCGTGCTGATCGAGATAAAGCCGAGCGCCAAGCGCTATCAGGTGGAGCCGCTGACGGCAATGACCGATGTGCTGCTGCGCGACGGCAGATCGCAGAAAAACTGCATCGGCATCATGGGCGGCACGCTGGAGCCCGGGCTCCGTTACGTGCACCGCCGCCTCTCCTACCTACCCCTTGGCTACTGTGAGGGCGGCAAGGGCGTGCCGGAGGCACCCGAGACAAGAGCCGACGTTGAGGATCGCCTCTATCGCGTGGCACAGCTGGCCGCAGGCTGTGCCGCTGCCTACAACCCCGAGGATGTGAATATCAACCGCCTTTTTCACGAATACGCCAAATTCCGCATGCTTCACGTATTTGCGTGGTCGCGCTCCTGGATCCTCTCCCCCAGCCTGTGGGAGGAAAACGGCCCCGCCAATGACAAGACCTATCTTGCGGGCTATGACGCCTGGACCACCGACCACGGCGAAAAATTTTTGAATTACCCCATCGCCATTGAGGCCATTGCCCCCACCTCGACCGCGGATACCGTAAAGCCCCTTTGCCGCCTTTGCTTCCGTGACGGCACCACGAAGGACTCAGAATGCAGCGTGCTGCCCCTTACCGACCGTGTAACCGTTGGTACGGATGGCTCCTTTAGCGGCAGCGGCAGGGTGCGCGTAATGTATGCCTACAGGATAGATCTGCACTTTGGTGACAGCTATACCGTTTACTCCGAGCCGCTTGACCTCGAGTTTCCCATATAAGCTACAAATCGAAACACAAAAAAGGCGTGCACAGCACGCCT
>CAZOWH010000083.1:0-8319 GCA_964583425.1 uncultured Lachnospiraceae bacterium | reverse complement strand
CGCGGGTTGGAGCAGCAAAGCTCATAGCCCTCACGGCGCATGTTCTCAATAAGAATGGAGAGGTGCATCTCGCCTCTGCCCGCCACCTTAAATTCATCGGTGGTGTCACCGTCCGCCACGCGCAGCGATACGTCGCGCATGGTCTCGCGGTACAGGCGCTCGCGCAGCTGGCGGGAGGTGACGAACTTGCCCTCTTTGCCCGCCAAGGGGCTGGTGTTTACGGCAAAGGTCATTTCCATGGTCGGCTCGCTGACCTTTACAAATTCCAGGGGAGTGGGGTCTGTGGTGGCGGTAATGGTATCGCCGATGGTGATCGAAGCGGCACCCGAGAAGCAAACAATATCGCCCATGCGTGCCTCCTCCACGGGTACACGTGTGAGACCGTCGATCTGATAAATGGATACGATCTTGGTGCGCTTGGGATTTTCCTCCGAGTGGTAGTTGCAAATCAGGGCATCCTGGTTTTGCTTCAGCCTGCCGCGTTCAATGCGACCAATGCCGATGCGGCCCACGTAATCGTTGTAGTCGATTGAGGAAACAAGCAGCTGCAGTCCACCCTCGTCGTCGCCCTCGGGGGCGGGAATATAGTCAAGAATGGTATCAAAAAGAGGGGTAAGATCGGTGCCCTCCACATCCGCCTCACGCGAGGCGGTTCCGGCCCGGCCCGAGCAGTAAAGAATGGGGCTGTCACGCTGCTCGTCGGAGGCGTTGAGGTCAATGAGAAGCTCCAGCACCTCATCCTCCACCTCACCGAGACGTGCATCGGGCTTGTCTATTTTATTTACAACCACGATCACGCGGTGGTTCAGCTCCAACGCACGCTGCAGCACAAAGCGTGTTTGGGGCATGGGGCCCTCTGCCGCATCCACCAACAAAATAACGCCGTTTACCATCTTTAACACGCGCTCTACCTCGCCGCCGAAATCGGCGTGCCCGGGGGTGTCTACAATGTTGATCTTTACGTCCTTGTAGTGCACTGCGGTGTTTTTTGCCAAAATGGTAATGCCGCGTTCCTTTTCAATATCACCCGAGTCCATTACGCGCGTTACGGTCTCCTGGTTGTCGCGGTAGATGCCGCCTTGCTTTAGCATTTGGTCAACAAGCGTCGTTTTGCCGTGGTCAACATGGGCGATGATGGCAATATTGCGCAGATCTTCACGGATCATAGCTGTACCTCTCTTTCTGCAGTCCGAATAATTTCATTTAACAACATTTAATTATAGCACAAATTTTCTTCTTTGCCAAGGGGGAAAGTGCGGTTTTTTGAAAGATTTTGTCACATTTCACGCATGCAAGCATTTTTACGGCTTTCCTACAAAGGCATGCTTTTTGTCACATCCTGCTTGACTTTTTCGAAAAGCACCCTTATAATAGACATAGCCTGCTTATGGCATGGACTTTAGAAAGGTGGTATTTATAAATGTATACAGATATGTTTGGCAAAAAACGCTTCAAACTGGGTCTGCACCAGCACACCACGCGCTCCGATGGTGGGCTTGAGCCCGCTGAGGTTGCAGCGCTTTACCGTGAGCATGGCTATGATGCCATTGCCCTCACCGACCACTGGGTCTACGGTGCTGCGCAAACGCTTTCCGATCTGCCCATCTTTGCGGGGGCTGAATACCACGTTGGCATTCGCGATGCGAGGGATGGCGAGGGCGTTTTTCATATCGTGTGCCTTTTTACCGATCACGAGCCCGTGCTTTCGCGCGAAACCGCAACCGCGCAGGGCATCATTGATGCCATCCATGCCGCAGGCGGCATTGCCGTGCTGGCCCATCCCGGCTGGTCGATGAACACCTCCGAGCGCGTGAAGGCACTGAAGGGCTTTGATGCGACCGAAATTTTCAATACGTTATCCAATAATACGCGCCGCGGCGATTCCTCTATCTTGGTGGATCACTATGCACTGAACGGTCAGATCTTCCCTCTGATCGCGGCTGATGATTATCACAGACCTGCCTACGGTCACTTGCCCACCTCCTTTATCATGGTGGAGAGCGAGGATCTTTCCCCCGCCAATATCAAAAAAGCAATTCTTGAAAAGCGCTTTTATGCCTCCATGGGCCCCGAGATCCATCTCTCGCGCCAAGGCGACACCATGGTGGTGGATTGCAGCCCGGTCTCCGAGGTGGTGTTTGAAAGCAATCTCGTGCTCTCTCCCAATCGTGCAAAGGTCGGCGAGGGGATCACGCATGCCGAGTACCCCATCAACCCGAATGAGCATTTTGTGCGCGCCTATGTGACCGATAGCGAGGGCAAGCAGGCGTGGAGCAATTTTATTGAGATCTGATTTTTACAAAAACAAAACAAAAACATTTTTTTAACATCCGTGTGTTATCATTTATTCATGCACCGAGTAGCAAAGGAGAAATTATATGAGCGTTAAAATTATTGTGGATTCCGCATCCGATATCCGTGCAGCAGCTGCCGCCGAGCAGGGGCTTATATTTGCCCCTTTAAAAACCATTCTGGCAGGTACCGAATACCGTGATGGCATCGACATCACCCCCGATACCTTTTACGATAAGTTGAAGGCAAACAAGGAGCTTGCCCGCACCAGTCAGGTAAACGTAGGCGAATTTCAAGAGCTTTTCGAGTCCGCCGTGCAGGCGGGGGATGAGGTCGTGGTCATCACCATTTCCTCGGGGCTTTCCGGTACCTATCAAAGCGCAAAGATCGCCGCAGCCGATTATCAGGGTAAGGTGTTTGTGGTGGATAGCCTTTCCGCCACGGCAGGCGAGCAGGTGCTGATCGCACACGCGATAAAGTTACGTGATGCGGGCAGATCCGCTGCCGAGATCTTTGCCGAGCTTGATGTGCTGCGCCATAAGGCACGCCTTTTGGTGCGCGTGGAAACGCTTGAATACCTCAAGCGCGGCGGGCGCATTTCAAAAACCGCTGCTTTTGTGGGCGGCATGCTGCACTTTATGCCTGTGCTCACCCTCAACTGGGAGGGCAAGCTTGAAACGGTTGGTAAGGCACGTGGCATGAAAATGAGCCACAAAATGGTAAACGATTCCATTGCTGCGGCAGGCGGCATTGATTTTTCTTACCCCGTGGTGATTACCTATGCAGGCGACCTCGCTGACGGCATTGTGGACTCATATCTGAAGGATAGCAAGGAGATCTACGGCGATCATATGGATGAGCTCACCATCGGTCAGCTCGGCTGCGTCATTGGCACGCATGCAGGTCCCGGTGCTATTGTGGTGTCCTTTATCCCGAAGGCATAATAAAAAGTAGGCAGCCTCAAGCCACGGTTTGAGGCTGCCTTTGTGTTATAGCAGTCTTTTATTCGTTCATCTGCATTGCCTTCGGCGAGATCCCGTAGGTGGCTTTAAATGCTTTGCTGAAGGCGTAAAGCGAATAATGCAGCCTTTCTGCAATTTCACCGATCTTGATTTTTTCAAGCAGGAGCACGCGCGCCCGCTCCATTTTGCAGTGCCTGTAATATTCCGAAAGCGTTTTACCGGTCGTTTTTTTAAACAAGCCCGAAAGGTAGCCGTAGTGATAATTGAATTTCGATGCCAGGTCGGTCAGGCTTTCCATGGAATAGATATGGGTATCAATATAGCTCATCAGCTGAAAACAAAGGATCTCTGCCTCGGATACGTGCGCGGCGGGCTGCTGTATATCCTTAAAGCTGCGGATGAGATAGAGGGTGATCAGGTGAAAAATATCGGCAAGCAGCAGCTCTCTGTGCGGCTGCTCGCTTTTGGAAAATTCCATGATGGCGCTTTGCACAAGCCCCGCGATCCGGTCGTTTTGAAAAATGCGATCGTTTGCGCTACTATGGCTTTTCGCTATAACCGTCAGTTCCCGCTCCAGCTCGGGCTCATAGCAGCAAAAGGAAAAGAAATCATATTCCAGCTTCTTGCCAAGATCAGCTCTTATCTCGTGAATATCCGAGGGGAAGGAAAGATAAATATCGCCTGCGGTAACTCTTTTCGCCACGCCGTTGGTGATAACCGAGCCCTCGCCCCCCGTTACAAGCGTCAATTCAAACCAATTGCGGTGAGGGTGCGCCGCAATAATATCCGCAGGGGCACAATATCTTCTGCCGATCTGCACCAAATGGATGCTGCCAAAGGGTAGGGGATCTGCAACGTATTGATTATCAAAGTGGTAACGCATCTCGGTTTTGGACATAGCATCATCTCCTTTTTTTCTATTGTAAATGGTGCAAAAGCGTTTGTCAATAACGCATATAAAAATAAAAAAACAGCTTTTTAAGAGCAAAAAATGAAAAAATAACAAATTTTTTGCAAAGTACAGACATTTACATGCTACGCATCATGTTTTACAATAGGCTTGTGAGCCGCTATGACGGTAGGCTTAAAATTATTTATAGGAGAATGGATCATGGTTACGGTAGCAGTTGTCGGCTGCGGCAGAATTGCGGATAATGCGCATTTTCCCGCGCTTTCAAAAATGGAGCATGTCAGAATCAAATACGCCTGCGATCTGATTGCGCAGAAGGCGGTAGCCGCAAAGCAAAAATATCCCAAGATCGAGCAAACGATCACGGATTATAAGGTCGCCTTGGTGGATGGGGAGGTGGATGCGGTATTTGTGCTCACCCCCAATCACGCACACTATACCGTTACCATGGATGCACTGCAGGCAGGCAAGCACGTGTTCTGCGAAAAGCCCGTTACGGTCAATTACGCGCTGTCACTTGAAATGGCCGAGATGGCGAAAAAGCAGAATAAGATCCTCAACATCGGCGTGTGCAACCGCTATCGGAGATCGGTAGAAATGCTACGTGAGTGGGTAGCGGCGGGTAAGTTCGGCAATATCTATCACGTCTATTGTTCCTTCCGCGATTTTCGCCAGATCCCGGGGCTCGGCGGTGCGTTTACCACCAAGGCCGAGTCGGGCGGCGGTGTGCTGATCGACTGGGGCATTCATTTTCTTGATCTTATTCTCTTTGTGCTGGGCGGCGCCAAGATTAAGAGCGTTACCTGCGACGCCTACTGCGAGATGGCAAAGGATATGAAGAGCTATCGCTATCATAAAATGTGGGCTGAGGATACCGCCAATATCGAAGCAGGCACAAACGACGTGGACGACTTTATCACAGGTCATATCCGCACCGATAAGGCAAGCATTTCCTTCAACGGCGCGTGGGCGCAAAACATCAATAAGCAGGAGATGTTTGTCGATTTTTTGGGAGACAAGGCGGGTGCACGCCTCACCTACTGGGGCAAATTTGAGTTTTACGACGGCGAAACGCTTGAGAGCGTGACGCCCGAATATGATATCCCCGATATGTACCTTTGCGAGGATGAGGCGTTTGTTACCTCAGTGGAAACGGGCGTGAAGGATAAAAACAACGTCGAGCATGTGCTCGAGAGCATGAAGCTGCTGGATGCCCTTTACGCCTCTGCCGAGAAAAAAGAGGAGATCAGATTTTGATGAAAACGATAGGCTTTATCGATTATTATCTTGATGAGTGGCATGCCAATCAATACCCTGCCATGATCGAAGCACACAATAGGCAGTATGGTACCGATTATTGCGTGCAGTACGCATGGGCAGAGATCGATGCTGCGGGCGAGGGTAAGCTGTCGAGCGCCGCGTGGTGTGAAAGGCATGGTGTTACGTGCTGCGCCACCATAGAGGAGCTGTGTGCCAAAAGTGACTGCGTGATCGTGCTTGCCCCATCCGATCCCGATAAGCACCTTGCCTACGCCACACGCGTTTTTCGGTGCGGCAAAAGCCCGTATATCGATAAGAGCTTTGCCCCCGATCTTGCTACGGCACAGCAGATATTTGCCCTCGCAAAGGAGCATCGTGTGCGCTTTTTCTCTACCTCCGCTCTGCGCTATGCCGAGGAGCTTTTGCCCTACCGTGGCAGTGCGCGCAGCATTTCCACCACGGGCGGCGGCTCCAATCTTGAGGAATATATTATCCATCAGATCGAAATGGCGGTCACCTGCCTTGGCTGCGGTGCTGTGCGCGTGCGCCACACAGAGAAGGCGGTTGGGGAGCAGCTTGAGGTCGTGTATGCCGACGGGAGAAGCGCCACCATGCTCTTTGCGCCCACACTGCCCTTTGCCGCAACCGTGAATTCGGCGCGCGGAGATGTAATGGAGCTTCCCGTAAGGTCTGCCTTCTTTGCGGGTCTGATCGGCGCGATCCTTCGGTTTTTTGAAACGGGAGAGCCGCCTTTTGACGGTGCCGAAACGCTGGAGGTCATGCGGATACGCGATGCCGTTCTCCGTGCCCGCAACGTGTCGGGCACGTGGCAGAATATATCACGGTAATTATAAAAACGGTCGGGGCTGCGTCGTTTGGTGCAGAAGCCGTGCTCTTCTGCCGTCGGCGTACAAAAGCACGGTGGGCGCGAATAGATCAGCCCCGCATAAAAAAATAGATGTTTTTTTGGAAAAATGCTTGACAAGAAAATGGTATTGTTATATAATGTAGTTACTGTGGAGTATTGGAGATGCAGGAGTACACAAGGGAGAGGTGTACCTATGCATCTTTTTTTGTATCAATTTTGCCCTGAAAGGAGCAACGTATGACCCCACACAAGCTGATCGAATGTCTTGAGCTGAATCCCATCATTGCCGCGGTGCATGACAGCGCCTTTGCAGCAGCACTTGATTCCCCCGCTGAGGTGATCTTTTACCTCAAGGCAAGCATTTTAACAGTCTCCGAGCGCGTGCGTGCGGCGCACGCGGCAGGGAAGTGCATTTTGGTGCATATCGACCTTGCCGATGGCGTCGGCAAGGATCGCGCAGGCATCGAATATCTGGCAAAGCTCGGTGTTGACGGTATCATCAGCACGCGCACACAGCTGCTGCGCCAGGCAAAGGAGCAGGGGCTGATCGCCGTGCAGCGCTTTTTTGCGCTCGACTCGCAGGGAATGGAGAGCATCAGCGAAAATTTAGAAAACACTGTTTGTGACCTCATTGAGATCATGCCCGGTGTCATTGGCAAGGCAATTGCAAGATTTTCGGGCGGCAAGATCCCCGTGATCGCGGGCGGTCTCATTGAAACCAAAAAAGAGGTCACCTCGGCGCTCGAATGCGGTGCCTTGGCGGTCTCCACAGGTAAGCAGGACCTGTGGTATATCGATTGAGTTCCAAATTAAAAAATATAAAACAGCAAGGAAGGAAAGAAGTATGTATGACGTATTGATTGTCGGCGCCGGCGTGATCGGCGGTATGCTGGCAAGACAGCTTTCGAGATACGACCTGAAGGTCTGTCTTCTCGAAAAAGAGAATGATGTTGCAATGGGCGCCACCAAGGCAAACAGCGGCATCGTGCACGGCGGCTACGACCCCGAGCCCGGAACCCTGAAGGCAAAGCTCAATGCCGAGGGCGTGCAAAAGCTCTACGACGTAGCAGATGAGATCCATGCCCCCTACCGCAAGAACGGCTCCTTTGTCTGTGCCTTTGGCACGCCCGAGGAGGAGGCGACCGTAAGAGAGCTTTACGAGCGAGGCCGGATCAACGGCATTCAGGGTCTTGAGATCCTGACGGGCGACGAGGCAAGAAAGCTTGAGCCGGCACTCTCCGAAAAGGTATCCCTTGTGTTAAACGTAACCAACGCAGGTATCGTATGTCCTTACGAGCTCACCGTTGCTGCCATCGGCAACGCCATGGATAACGGTGTGGAGCTGAAGGTCAATTTTGCTGTCGAAAGTATTGCCAAGAAGGACGGCGTGTTTACTGTTACCGCAAAGAGCGGTGAGACCGTCAGCGGCAAATACCTTGTCAACTGCGCGGGCGCTTATTCCGATCGCGTTGCAAAAATGGTTGGAGACGATTTCTTTACCATCATTCCCCGTGCGGGCGAGTACATGCTCCTTGATAAAAATGAGGGTAGCCGCGTTTCGCACACCATCTTCCAGGTTCCCTCGGTTGAGGGCAAGGGTATCCTTGTTTCCCCCACGGTTGACGGCAACCTCTTAACCGGTCCTACCGCCATCAAGGTAGAGTCTCCCGCCAATACCGAGACCACGCCCGAGGGGCTTGAGATCGTGGCACGTCTTGCTGCCAAGAGCGTGCCAAGCGTAAACTTCCGTCAGGTCATCACCTCCTTCTCGGGTGTTCGTTCCTCTGAAAAGAGCGGTGACTTTATCATCTGCCCCGCAAAGAGCGTCGAGAACATGGTGCATGTTGCCGCCATCGACTCTCCCGGCCTTACCTCCTGCGTGGCAATTGCCGATTACGCCATCGACCAGCTTCGTGCTCTCGGTCTTGAGACTGCCACGAAGGCTGATTGGTGCGGCAAGCGTGAGAACCCCCACGCCTTCCGCGAAACGAGCGACGATGAGAAGGACGCTTACATCAAGGAGCATC